>NZ_DLLH01000078.1:6766-7384 GCF_002476655.1 Treponema sp. UBA7567 | reverse complement strand
ACGCCAAGCGCAGGCTTTCCGCAAGAATAAGCCGCCTTTACCATCGCGTTTCCGCCGGTCGCAAGAATTGTCGCAACTCCAGGATGATTCATCAAAAGCGATGTTTTTTCCATTGAAGGCTCTTCAATCCACTGGATACAGTCTTTTGGAGCGCCTGCCGCAACAGCAGCCTCATAGCACACTTTCGCGGCCGCAATCGAGCATTTTATCGCGCTTGGATGGAATGAAAAAATAATCGGGTTTCTTGTCTTAAGACAAATAAGAGACTTGAAAATCGCAGTTGAAGTCGGATTTGTTACAGGAGTCAAGCCGGCAACGACCCCGACAGGCTCAGCAATCTTTACAATTCCAGTAACATCGTCATCTTCAACAATTCCTACAGTCTTAAGATGGCGCATATGATTAACGACATATTCGCAGGCAAAAAGGTTTTTTGTCGCCTTGTCTTCAAAAACTCCGCGCTTTGTTTCCTCAACGGCAAGTTTTGCAAGGCTTCCGTGGTGGTCAAGAGCCGCAACAGAAACTTTAGCCACGATATAGTCGATTTTTTTCTGATCAAAGTTCGCGTATTCTTCCAACGCTTTCTGCGCGCGCTCAACAAGTCCGTTGATTTCTTTC
>NZ_DLLH01000078.1:0-6722 GCF_002476655.1 Treponema sp. UBA7567 | reverse complement strand
AGTTGTTTCGCAACGAAGTGATAAACAACCGATGATAAGAATGATAAGAAAGTTTGCAACGCAAACTTTTAAAGATAAAACAGATGCCGTTTTCGGCTATTTTTATCTTATCTTTTTTAATTTTTTATTACAATCTAAAAATCTCTTTAATTATAAATCATTTTTTTCTGTTTTAGATAAAAATTTATAAAAAAAATGCTAATTTTCAGCAGTATGAAAAAGTGTACAGTTTTGAAAACTGTACAAAAAAATGAACGCTTGTTAAATTTTTTATAAAAAAAAATGGACATTTCGATTTTTTGCGTTATAAGAGTGATAAATAAAAAACAAAATAATTGCTTGTAGTACAGATAAATATAAAAATGACCTTTATTTTGGAGGTGAAAATAAAAGTTGGCACAATTCTTGCTTTATATGAAAGGACGGTAATTTTATACAAAACGGTTTTTCACTTTTCAGCAAAAAAGTGGAAAAAGAGGCAAAAATGGAAATTCTTGAAACGTATATAAAGCAGATAGGGAGATATCCTCTTTTAAATGCAGAGCAGGAGAAAAAACTTTCTGAACAGATTGAAAAAGGAAGCGCGCAGGCTGTAAATCAACTTGTAAATTCAAATTTAAGGCTCGTTATAAGCATTGCTAGAAAATTTTTATGCACTTCAAAAAATTCGATAATGGATTTGATTCAGGAAGGAAATTTGGGACTTATGGCGGCGGCGTCGAAGTATCATTATTCTTTTAATACAAGATTTTCGACTTACGCATACAGCTGGATTTTGCAGTATATGCTTCGCTATGTTTATAACAAAACTTCAATGATTGCTCTTCCTCATCGAAAAGAAGAACTTTTACGTAAGGTTGTTGCTGCAAAAAACGAATACAAGCAGAATTCAAATCGCGAGCTTTCTGTTCCAGAACTTGCCGAAATCTGCGGAGCAACTCCTGAAGAAATTGAGTCAGCTCTTTCGCATTCTTATACAATTACAAGCATTGACATTGAAGCCTCTGAAGATGGAAATGTGACGATTGGAGATTTAATCGTGGATAACAGTTACAATCCTGAAATTGAATATCTGCGTGTCCATGAAAAAAATCAGATTAAAAAGATGGTTGACTCTCTTCCTGATTTTGAGCGCAAGGTTATTTATGGAAGATATAATTTTAAAAACGACCTGCATGTTCCGACTTTGCGCGAATTAAGCGCGGATTTGGGAGTGAGCGCAGAAACTGTCCGGCAGATGGAATTGAGGGCTATAAAGAAAATGAAAAAATATGCAGGCTCGTTGAATGAATTCAGTTTTGCCTGAAGTATTCCATAAGACAGAAAAATTGCTTATTATGAACAAAGATATAAATTCATCTTTGTTCCAATGAAAACTCAAAAAAACTCAAATTCACATTCAAAAAAAACTTCTGTGCGCCGCAGAAAAGTTAAAAAAGTTAAACTCGACAAAAACAAAGTGACGCTTTTGTGCGGAATTATTTTTTTGATTTGCTGTGTTTGCATTGCTGTAAATGTTTTGTCTCAAAGCGCAAAATCAAAAAATGTTGCGGAAATTGCAAAAAACGAAAAAAAAACAGAACAAAGGCCGCAAAATTTAAGTGAGTTAAACAAAAATCAAAAAAAGAAGGAAGTTTCTGATTCAAAAGAGTTAAAGAAATCTCCCGGTTTTGCCAAAAAAGACGAAAATTCTAAAAACGTAAATAAAACTTCTCAAAAGCAAAATGCGGATTCTAAAAAAAATCCTGTAAAATCTATAGAAAATACAAATAAAATTCAAACGGAAAATAAAAATATTCAAAAAACGAAGCCTGGAATCGAAAATAAAAGCAAAACTGTAGAAAATCTTGAAAAATCTAAAAAAAATGAGCAGATTCAAAGCACAGAAAAAAAACAGGATTTGCCGTTTTTAATTCCTCCGGCGCAAAATGGAGCGACTTTGGTTTTTGTAATTGACGATGCAGGAATGAACGCAGAGTATACAAAAAGATACGCCTCGCTGCCATTTCCGCTTACAATTGCCGTTTTGCCGAAACTTTTGCATTCAAAAGATTGCGCATACATTGTCCGTTCTTCAGGAAAGGAACTTATTTTGCACCAGCCGATGCAGTCCTTAAACCATAATCTTGACCCGGGACCTGGAAAAATCAGCGTTGACATGAGTTTTTCTCAAATCAGTTCAATCATAAATGAAAATCTGGCGGAAATCGGACCCGGTGTAAAAGGCTTGAATAACCACGAAGGAAGCGAAGTTACAGAAGATGTTTTGAGAATCGGGGCTGTTTTAGATGTTTGCCTTGAAAATAAAATTTATTTTTTGGACAGCAGAACGACTGCAAATACAAAGGCTCCTCAGGCTGCCCTTGAGCGCGATATGACGATTTTTGAAAAATCCGGACCTTATATCGACAATATCGTTTCGCGCGAGGCTATGCTCAAAGAAATATACAAATCTTTGGAAGCGGCAAACAAAAATGGCAGCGCGATTGTGATTGCTCACGTAGATAAAAGCGCAGAAATTTTGCCAAAACTTCTTGAACAGATGTATCCTTATCTGCTAAAAGCAGGCTATAGGTTTGCAACTCCTTCAACGCTTCGTTAAAATTAACGTGAAGAATTGGTATTTTGCTATTATTTGGAGAAATAAATGAAGGTTCTTGGAATTGAAAGTTCTTGTGATGAAACAGCTTGTGCCGTCGTTGAAGACGGAAAAACAATCTTGAGCAACGTTGTGGCTACTCAAATTCCTTTTCACCAGATTTATAAGGGCGTTGTGCCGGAAATTGCAAGCCGCAAGCACGCAGAGTGGATTTTGCCGGTTGTAAAACAGGCTTTAAAAGAAGCGGATTTAATCTTGGACGATATTGATGCCATTGCTTCGACAAATCGTCCTGGTCTTATGGGCGCTCTTTTGGTTGGCCTTACTTTTGGAAAAACTCTTGCCTGGGCAACAAATAAACCTTTTATTGCTATAAACCACATGCTCGGACATATGTATGCTGCTCATCTTGTAAACGATATTCCGTATCCTTATATTGGACTTTTGGTTAGCGGCGGACATTCGATTATTGCTAAGGTGAATGGTTTCGATGATCTTGAAGTTTTAGGAACTACGATTGACGATTCGATTGGCGAAGCCTTTGACAAGGTTTCAAAATTTTATGGGCTTGGCTATCCTGGCGGAGTGATTATCGACCGTCTTGCGCAGAAAGGGGAGCCTAAGGCGTTTAGTTTTCCTGTTCCAAAACTTGATAAGGGCGACGACCACCGTTATGACGTTTCGTTTAGCGGACTAAAAACAGCAGTAATTCATCAGGCGGATTTATTTTTAAAGCCTGGATATGAAAAAACAAACGAAAATATCTGCGCCGCTTTTCAGGAAACTGCCTGCAAGACGATTGTTTCGCGGCTTTTGCGTGCTGTTGACGACACCGGAATAAAAACTGTCGTTGCCGGAGGCGGAGTCGCCGCAAATTCAAGATTGCGCTCAATGCTTGCAGAACGCACCGATTTAAACTGCATATTTCCACCGTTAAAACTTTGTGGCGACAACGGAGCGATGATTGCTGGAGTTGCGTATCATTTCTTAAAACGCGGCGACACAAGCCCGATTGATACGACTGCGAGCGCCAGAATTCCGCAATTTAAGCGCGGTTTAAAGAACCTGGAATTTTTTGGAAGACGTTAGAGGAATAACGTTCAGTAAAACGAAACAAAAAACACCAAAAAGAGGAAAAAATGCGGAATTTAAAAGATTTGACATACGGAATTGTCGGTTTGGGAATAATGGGCGGATCAATTGCAAAAGCAATCCGTGAAAATATTTTGTGTCAAAGCGGTTCAACAGGAAAAATTTATGTTTGCAACAGAAGCACTTCCTGTCTTACTCAGGCTTTAAACGAAGGAGTTGCCGACAAAGCGTTTACTTCAAACGAATACGAAAAAATGCTTCCTGAGTGTGATTTTGTTTATGTCTGTCTTTATCCGCATGCGACGATTGATTTTTTGGAGCAAAACAAAAAATTTTTTAAGAGCGGTGCAATCGTTACTGATATTTCTGGTGTAAAAGGCATCTTTGAAAAATCTCTTCCGGAAATTTTGCGTCCTGACGTTGATTTTATAATCGGTCATCCGATGGCTGGCGGCGAAAAAGAAGGCTATGTCAATTCGACTGCAAAAATGTTCATAAATCATAATTATATTTTGTGTCCGCTTACTGAAAACAAGTCTGAAAATCTTGAAACAATGCGGAATTTTATTTCAGAAATCGGTTTTACCCGGATTACAGAAACGACTTGCGATATTCACGATTACAAAATCGGTTTTACAAGCCAGCTTTGCCACGTAATTGCATGTTCTCTTGTTGACAGCGCAAAAGACGAGCAAATTACAGCTTTTGGAGGAGGAAGTTTTGAAGATTTAACGAGAATTGCCATGATAAACGCTCCTCTTTGGACTGAACTTTTTATTTCAAATAAAGAAAAACTTGTCGGGCATATTGAAAATTTTGAAAATCAAATAAACAAATTCAAGAATGCAATAAAAAATGATGACAAAGACAGCCTTATGAAATTGATGGAAGAGAGCCGCGAAAAAAGAATAAAAATGGGTTCAATCAGAACCGTAGCAAAAAAATAGAGGATTTTTTTATGAAAGACAATTCAGTTTTAGACCGTGCAATCCGTCGTGTTCCAGATTTTCCTAAACCTGGAATTCTTTTTTATGATGTGACAAGTATTTTTACAAATCCGCAGGCATTTAAGTTTTGCCTTGATTTTTTTGAAGAAAAATATCGTCCGCTTGTAGAAAAAGGCGAAATCACGGCCATTGCAGGAGCAGAAAGCCGTGGATTTTTGTTCGCTGCTCCTCTTGCCGACAGGCTTTCAATTCCGCTTATTTTAATTCGCAAAAAAGGAAAGCTTCCAGGCGAAGTTTACCGTCAGTCTTATGACCTTGAATACGGTTCTGCAGAAATCGAAATTCATAAAAGCGATGTAAAAACTTCTGACCGCATTCTTTTGATTGATGATTTGATTGCAACCGGCGGAACCTTAGATGCTGCTAAAAAACTTTTTGCAATGGCTGGAGCGGCAGTTGCGGAAATTGCAGGCGTAATCGGTCTTCCAGATTTGAATTATGAAAAAGTTTTGTCGCCGACTCCTGTAACGACACTTATAAATTATTACGGGGCATAAAATGCAAAAACAACAGATTGAATTTTATATCCGCACTGCAGAATTGTCAGATTTAGATTCTATTCAAAGAATCTAGNNCCAGCGCGGGATTTTATGAAGGCGAATGGAAATTCTACTCAGTGGGGAAATGACCGTCCCTACAAAGAAAATATTGAGTCAAATATCAATAAAAAAATTCAATTTGTCTGCTGTTATAAAAACGAAAATAACACTGAGGAAGTCGCAGGCACATTTTTGTTCATGCACGAAAAAGAGCCTTCCTATGACGACTTAAAAGACGGAAAGTGGCCGGAAAACACAGAAGATTATTGGTGCATTCACTCTGTCGCGTCCGGAATGAAGGTAAAAGGGGTTGCTTCGTTTATTTTTAGCTGGTGTGAAAATCAGCCCGGCGTAAAATGCATAAAAATTGATACTCATCGCAATAATCTTCCTATGCGGCACTTAGTCGAAAAAAACGGATATGTTTACTGCGGACACTGCTATTACTATGACGATGTAGAAACTGACGATGGAATTGTGCAGGATTTTGAACGGATTGCTTTTTGCAAGGTGCTGAAAAAATAAAACCGCACAGATTTGACATTGTGCGGTTTTGTAAAAACAAATTAGTTTTCAGATTCGTCTTTTTTAGGATTTTTATTTCCTCCGAGAAGGATATTTGTTAAAATTCCTAAAATAAGGGCGCATGCAACCGTACGAATTTCTACGGCTCCGATTTTTACGACCATTCCGCCGACACCTGTAATAAAGATTACCGAAGCTACAAAAAGATTTTTGTTTATGTTCAGGTCGACTTTCTGGAACATTTTAAATCCGGAAACTGCAATAAAACCGTAAAGAGCAACACAAACACCGCCCATTACGCAGTTTGGAATTGTCTCGAGGAATGCAACAAGCGGACTTATAAGAGAAAAGAGAATACACAAAATTGCGCAGCCCCAGATAGAAACTGTTGAAGCGTTGTGGGTGATTGCAACACAGCCGATTGACTCGCCGTAAGTTGTGTTAGGACAGCCGCCAAATGCCGTAGAAACGATTGTTCCAATTCCATCTCCTAAAAGAGTGCGTGTAAGTCCAGGCGTTTTAAGAAGATCTACGCCAATTATTGCAGAAAGGTTTTTGTGGTCTGCAAGATGTTCTGCAAAGACAACAAACGCAACTGGAACGTAGGCTGCAAAAATTGTAAGAAGGTAAGTTGGAGTTATTCCTTTTAAGCCTTCAATTCCTCCTGCTATAAAAGTAAATTTAGGAATTGCAAAAAAACTCTTTACTTCAAGCAAAGCATGGTAATTTATTACGGTAAGTGCCGGGTTTGAAGTTGTATAGCCGATAAGTGCAAAAATTGATGCTGCAAGGTAGCCTGCAAGAATTCCTATGATAAAAGGAATAAGACGGCCGATTTTTTTACCGTAAGATGAACATATCATTGTAACGGCGAGTGTAATAAGTCCGCAGATTAGCGCAACGTATGTGCTTTCGCCTTCGACCGAAGTTTTCATAAGGTCGCTGACAGCATTCGCAGAA
>NZ_DLLH01000072.1:3241-16129 GCF_002476655.1 Treponema sp. UBA7567 | reverse complement strand
TGTGCTCCTGCCTTTTGTTGTCTTGCAGCTTTTTATGGGTGGAATTGACAAAAAACGGTATTGATTTGATAAATAAATCGACCGGTATAGCATAAATTGGAATAATAGATTAAAATTTTGTTCTTCGGAGGTAATATGAAAAAAACAGAAGTTTATAATTCAGATTATACAGAACTAAACCATGCTTATATTTTAATTTATGAAAGTTATCAGAAACTTGTGAAATGTAAAGACGCTGACAAAGAAGTTCTTTTTGTTATGGAAAGTATTTTGCGGGCTCTTAATCCAACCCTGGACCGAATTAAGTCTGAAATGACGGTTCAGACTCGCTTGAAGGACAAAAACTCTAAAAAAAATGAAAATACCGCAGAAAAAACTCAAATTAGAGCGGAAAAATCGGGTTTTGTTGTTGGTTCAATTTCGATGGTTGGCGATGATGAAGAAAATTCCGAAGATGATAGCGCATCTGAAAAAAAATGACAAAAATAAAGAAGTCGGATTTTTGGTCGGCTGTTTTTTTGAAAATTGCTTAGAAAAAAATGAATCAAATAAAAGAAGTTTTTGAGTCTATTGATTAAAGCTGTAATAATAAAAAGAAGCAGAAAATAACATTTTGGTTGCACTAGGTTATTTCCTGTATGCAAAAACAATTCAATTAACGTGCTAGGGCGAGTAGTTCTGAATTACAATGTCTTTGCATTTTGCATGGAAATTTTAAGATAAGAAAAACTTTTTATTTTTTTAATTTGTAAATTTCCGCGTTTTTAAGCTTTGCGTTAGGGGGTGTAGCAGCGGCGAAGCTGTTCTGAAGCGCAGCTTGCGGAGCGGAAGAATGAAGCGCTTTCGAGCGGAACTGCGAAACACCCGACCCGGCGTTTTGCGCCGGGAAACGCCCTGAATCTTGTTTGATTACAGAACTGGCTTCATTGCAGTCATACGGCACGGAAGGAAAATTCTTTTGGAACTTTCATTTGTTGCCCGTGCCTGCCAGTTTTGCAATGAATTACAAAACTGGTTTCATACTTGTCATGTAACTTCTAAGTTTGCGTCCGACAACTTCAATCGGGTGGTTGCGGATTTCTGCGTTTACTTCGACGAGCTGGGTGTTGTTCACGCTTGTGTCCTTGAGTTCAAGACCTTTTCCGATTACATCTGTGTGGATTTTCGGCATAAAGTCTTTTGCCATCATAGGAGCGGCAACGCGGCTGAACAAGTAACATCCGTATTCTGCTGTGTCTGAAATTACGCGGTTCATCTCGTAAAGACGTTTGCGGTCAATCAGGTTTGCGATGAGCGGAACTTCGTGCAAAGATTCGTAGTAAGCCGATTCAGGTTTGATTCCTGCGTCAACCATTGTCTCGAATGCAAGTTCGCAGCCGGCTTTTACCATTGCAACAAGCAAGATTCCCTTGTCGAAATATTCCTGCTCAGAGATTTCCTCTTTTGATTCTGGAGTTGACTCAAACGGAAGTTTTCCTGTTTCTTCGCGCCAGGTGAGCAAGTCGTGGTCTTTGTTTGCCCAGTCCTGCATCATTGTGCTTGAGAATTTTCCGCTGATGATGTCGTCCATGTGCTTCTGGTAAAGTGGAGTCAAAAGCTTCTTGATTTCTTTTGAAAGTTCGTTCGCGCGGATTTTTGCAGGGTTGGAAAGACGATCCATCATGTTTGTGATTCCGCCCCATTTCAAAGCTTCAGAAATTACGTTCCATCCGTGCATCAAAAGTTTTGTCGCATATTCAGGAGCGATTCCTTCGCTTACCATTTTGTCGTAGCAGACGATTGTTCCAGCCTGAAGCATACCGCACAAAATTGTCTGCTCGCCCATAAGGTCAGACTTTACTTCCGCAACAAAGCTAGACTCAAGAACGCCGGCCTTGCTTCCGCCCATTCCTACTGCCAAAGCCTTTGCGTAAGCCCAGCCTTTTCCTTCCGGGTCGTTTACAGGGTGAACCGCGATAAGGTCTGGAACTCCGAATCCTCTCTGGAACTCGTGCCAGACTTCCGTTCCCGGTCCCTTAGGCGCGCACATTACAACTGTGATGTCCGGGCGAATCTGCATTCCCTCTTCAATCATGTTGAATCCGTGAGAGTACCATAAAGCCGAGCCTTTCTTCATTCTCTTCATAACTTCTGTGATAACTGCTGTGTGCTGCTTGTCCGGAGTAAGGTTTCCAACAAGGTCAGCAGTTGGAATCAGTTCGTCGTAAGTTCCCACTTTGAATCCGTTTTCTGTCGCGTTTTTCCAAGACTGGCGTTTTTCAGCGATTGCAGATTCGCGCAAAGCGTAAGAAACATCAAGTCCAGAGTCGCGCAAGCAAAGTCCCTGGTTCAAGCCCTGAGCGCCACATCCTACGATTACGATTTTTTTGCCTTTGAGAGCGTTCACTCCGTCAGCGAATTCCTCTTTTGCCATTGAGCGGCAGTGTCCGAGCTGCAGGCGAGCCTCGCGCCACGGAATTGAATTGAAATAATTGTTTCCCATAAAAATCTCCTGTAAAAAGTCAGTGAGAACGTTTCAACTTTCGATTTGACTTTTTAGCATATTCGCAATGCAATGAGAATATGCAGTTTATAATGAAGTTTGCAACGCAAACTTATAAATAAAAACTTTGACGTTATTTTAGGCAAAGTTTTTATTAAATCTCCTGTTTTGCGCCGATTGAAAATTGACAAACGGCTAAATATTTTTTTTCGGGCGGTCCGGCAACAAGTTGCCGTCGGGCTATCCGTGGTTCCGCGCTAGCCGCGCTCCATTGCTTCACTTCGTTCCGCAACAAGCCACTTCTATCCCTACCGCTTTTGTAAAAATATAATTTATTCTACAAAAAAACTTAGTATTGCGTAAAGTGAAATAAAATAAATTGAATATTGCATTTTGTGCAATAATAAAAATACTTTATTTACAAAAAAAAAGACTGCCTTTTACGAACAGCCTTTATATTTACTTTTGTATTTTATTCGTTTGTTTGAGAAGAAATTGTTTTTTCTTCAGCTTTTAGGTCTTTAATCAAAAATAAAAACATTCCTACGGCAATTAAAACCGCAACTGCGTCGGCAAACGGCTGTGCAAAGATAATTCCGTTAAGTCCAAAAAGTTTTTGCATTATAAGAATTGCCGGTAAAAATACAAAACCCTGGCGGCTTACGGCAAGAACAAGCGACTGCAAGCCTTTTCCCATTCCCTGGAATGTAAAATTTAAAACGAACATAATTCCAATAAACGGTGCCGATGACATAAGTGCATAAATAATATCTACGCCTAACGCAACAACAGCCGGATCTTCCGAGAAAATATTTATGATTGGCTTTGCAAAAATTATATAAAGTACGGTAAGAGAAACTCCCAGCACAACATTTACCAAAATAGAAAAATTTACGATTTTTTTAACGCGAATAGAATTTTTTGCGCCGTAATTGTAGCCGATTAACGGAGCGATTCCTATTCCGAGTCCAAGCTGAATAAAAATTGTCAGCATGTTTGCCTTGAGCGCAACTCCCATTGCGGCAACAGGAATATCGCCATAAACTGCTGTACCATCGATAAATGTTCTTATAAACGGCAATAGTTTTTCTGATACGACAGGAACGCTGTAATACGAAGCTAGAAGGTTGTTTGTCAGAATTGAACTTAAACTCATCAAAATGTTTGTAAGGCTTGCAGGAAGTCCGATTGCAAGAACGCCGAGCAAAATTCCGTTTGAAATTTTAAAATATTTCGGGTTTATTGTGAGCGTTGAGTTTTTTGAAAGGACATGCGCAAGATAGATTACAATCGTAACGATGTTTGCAATTACAGTTGCAATTGCGGCTCCTTTTACACCGAGTCCAAGTCCTGGAATTCCTAAAAATGAGTCGAGAATAAAAATCGGATCGAGCACAATGTTTACGGCTGTTCCGGCAATTAGCCCGACCATTGAGTTTTGAGAAGCGCCTTCTCCGCGGATTATGTTTGTGTAGGCTGTCGAAATAACAATTGCAGGTCCGCCGTACGCAATATATTTTAAGTAATCGCGTGCAAACTGTGCTGTTGTCTGAGTTGTTCCAATCAATTTGAGAATTCTTTCCATATTGAAAAGAATTATGAATAGCCCTAGAAAACCTGTAAAAATTCCTGCGTAAAGACAAAATGAAGCAATGCTTTTTACTTTTTCGTAGTTTTTTTCGCCAAGCGCGCGGCTTATAAACGAAGAGCCGCCCATGCCGAAGATGTTTCCTGCTGCCATGAGAAACAGAAAAATCGGGGTTGCAACGTTTACCGCTGCAAACTGGCTAGGATCGCCTGTCTGACCGACAAAAAAAGCGTCAACCATGTTGTACAAAACAGTAACAATCATGCTGAGGACTGTAGGAAGCGCAAATTTAAAAACCGCCTTTGGAACCGGCGTGTGCTCAAAAATTTCAATATTTTTTATCATAGTACAGAAATTTTATAAAAAACAGAAAAAATGTCAATAAATAGTAATATATAGAAGAGTTTGTAACTATTTGCGAAGCGCTTTGTTTTATTGAGCGAAATTAACCGATTTGGTAAACTTTACTGATTATGAAAAAACTTATTCCAGTGATTTTTGTTATTGTTGCCGCAGGACTTGCATTTTTTTTTGTTGGAAAAAATCTTTTTATAAAAGACAATTCATATTCGCGTGCAAAAATTATAAAACCGGTTGTTGAAATAGAAAAGTCCGAAGAAGAAAATTTGGAAAATGAATACGAAGATTATGAGCAGACTTCGTTTATTGAACTTGCCAACGATGAAACTCTTCTGAACGTTGTTACGATGGATATTGACGATGACGGTTATGATGATCAGATAAATATTGTAAAAACATCAAGAAGCCCTTTTTTGGCACTTATTGTCGGTTTGTACAATCCTTCAACTTCTTCTTATGTCAGAGCAGCTTGGATTGCAACTACGGTAAGCCAGATTCGTACTTTTGCCTGTACTGCGCTAGACGTAATCGGAAACCACAAAAATTCGCTTGTTTATCAGGGAATTACGGACGAAGGTCATTCTGTTTTGTGTATTTTTAACGGAAGCCGCACTAAAAAAGGCGACTTTGTTTTGACAAAAATCGGAGACTTTGAGTCTGACGGAACGGTTTTTATTCAGCAGACAGAACGAAACGAAGCTTACGAGTTGAGCCAGACAAAGGCCGACAGTTTTCCTGTTTGGGTTTATGCTTCGGATTCGGCAGAAGACAGCGCCCGGCTTGACCAGATTCAGACAATGTACGATTGGAACGAAAAAGAAGGTGAGTATACTCAGGTTAAGCAGGTTCGTGTTACAGGAAACCGCATTGCCGCAAAAGAACTTGCGAGAATTCAGGATGGAACTGTCGCGACTTTTTCTAAATTTCTGGAAGGCTTGTGGTATAAGACCGAAAATTCAGGCGGAAACGTACGTTATATCTTTTTTGATCCTCAGACGCACGAGATTATTTTTCATTATCAAGACAGCGAAGAAGTGTATTCGTGGCTAAATGCAAAACTCCGCAGAAACGGAATGTATTTTACTTCGATAAACCAGTCAATCGAAAACCTTCAGAGGCGTTTTGATATTTCGCTTGTAAATGTCGATGAAATAAGAATTCGGATTCAGGATGATGTCCGGATGATTATCAGCGAAAGCACTCTCTGGGACGGAAATTATAAAAAAGTTTCGACAAAATTAAACCAAAAAACTGTTGCAGGCGAATCTGAAAAAGCGCTAAAAAGGCTTGTCGAAGGACCTGCATGGACTACTTCTGATGGAAAATATTTTGTTTTTGCAAACGATGTATATATAGTAGAGTCTGAGAAATTTACAGATAAAGGCCGTTTTGTCTTGAATAGTATTTCTGACACAAAATTGATGCAGTTTAGAAGCGACACCGACATAAAATTTTTTAACGGATATTATTCTGCAAGTTTTGGCAAAATTAAAAAAACTGAGAGAAATAAGCGCGGAAAAACAACAGAATTTGTTGTGGATGACAACGACACTGTAATTTTGCAGTCGGTTGATGTAACTCCGAATGGATTTTTTCAGAATGAAGTGCTTCCGTTGACATTCAAAAAAACTGAATTAAAAAAGACCGAAGAATAGAAAACTCGCAGATAAAAAGGCGTGTAAGAAAATCTTGAAAGAAGCGAAAATTTTAGCCCGGATTGCCGCGAAAAGACCGGACGAGCGGAGCGAAGGAGGACTTGCAGCAAAAGCCGGCCGCGGTAAGGCTTTGTGCTTCTAAAATTTAAGATATTGAAATTCTGCGGTCAAATCTATAGAATATTTTAATTATGACTGCAAACGAATTACGCTCAAAATATATTGAGTTCTTCAAATCTAAAAATCATGTTGAAATTTCTGGTCAGTCTTTGATTCCGGAAAATGACCCTTCTGTTTTATTCACAACTGCGGGAATGCATCCGCTTGTTCCTTATCTTCTTGGTGAAAAACATCCGGCGGGAACTCGTCTTACAGATTATCAGAAATGCGTGCGCACTGGCGATATTGACGAGGTTGGAGACCCGAGCCATCTTACTTTTTTTGAAATGCTTGGAAACTGGTCGCTTGGAGATTATTTTAAGAAAGATTCAATCGCTTTTTCATACGAATTTTTGACAAGCCCGAAATGGCTCGGTCTTGATCCAAGAAAAATTTCTGTTACGGTTTTTGCAGGCGATGAGAATGCTCCGCGCGATGAGGAGGCAGCCGACGCTTGGAAAGCGAATGGAATGCCGGAAGACAAAATCGCTTATCTTTCAGCGGAAGACAACTGGTGGGCGGCGGGTCCGACTGGTCCTTGCGGTCCGGACACTGAAATTTTCTACTGGGTTGGCGAAGGCTTGCCTCCAAAAGGAAGCAACAAGGGAACTGATTCTGCAAACTGGATGGAAATCTGGAACAACGTTTTTATGCAGTTCAACAGAATTGACGAGAAAACTCTTGAGCCGCTTCCAAAGAAAAATGTTGATACAGGAATGGGACTTGAGCGCACAAACTGCATCTTGCAAGGAAAAACTTCGGTTTATCAGACGGAAGTTTTTCAGCCGATTATCGCTGAAATCGAGAAGCTTTCAAATTATAAGTATGGAACAGACGAGGAGAAAGACCGTTCTGTGAGAATTATTGCAGACCACAGCCGCGCTTCTGTTTTCATCATTGGAGACCCGAGAGGTGTTTCTCCGTCAAATGTCGGCGCGGGATATGTTTTGCGCCGCTTGATTCGCCGCGCTGTCAGACACGGAATGAAGCTCGGAATCGAAAAGTCTTTCCTTGCTGAAATTGCTGAAACTGTAATTGAGAATTTCAAGGCGGCTTATCCTGAACTTGAGCAGAATTCTGCGAAAATCAAGCAGGAGCTTACAGCCGAGGAAGAGAAATTCCGCCAGACTTTGAAAAAAGGCGAGTCTGAGTTCCAGAAACTTCTCCCGAATTTGATGAAAAATCCTAAAAAAGTGATTTCAGGAAAAGTCGCTTATAATCTTTATGAAACTTACGGCTATCCTCTTGAGCTTACTCAGGAGCTTGGCGCGGAGCACGGCTTTACAGTCGATGTTGAAGGCTTCAAGGCTGCTGAAAAAAAGCATCAGGAAGCGTCAAAAACTTTGGATGCGGGAAAAGCGAAAGGCGGCTTGGCTGAGCAGTCAGATGTCGCGACAAAGTATCACACTGCAACTCACCTTTTGCAGCAGGCTTTGGTCAATGTCTTGGGAGACGAGGTTGCGCAGAAAGGCTCGAACATCAACAACGAGCGAATGAGATTTGACTTTACTTTCAGCCGCCCGATGACTAAGGAAGAAATTCAAAAAGTCGAGGACATTGTAAACGAGAAAATCAAGGAAGACTTGCCTGTAACAATGGAGATTATGACTCTTGACCAGGCAAAAAAAGAAGGCGCGCGCGCGCTTTTCTCTAACAAGTACGGCGAGCAGGTAAAAGTCTACACAATCGGACGCGACCCTAAAAACGACTGGTTCTCAAAGGAAGTTTGCGGCGGTCCTCATGTTCAGCACACTGCGCAGATTGGCGATTTCAAGATTGTAAAAGAGCAGTCTTCATCGGCAGGCGTAAGAAGAATCCGCGCGGTGATTTCTGGCGGGCTTCCGCTCGATCCTCAGTAAATTGCGCAAAAAAATAACAGCCTCTGAAAACGTCAATTTTTTTGGAGGTGATTTTTTATTTGAATGTAACTGGCTGTTTTGACAGTTGTTTATATTCGTTAAGTGTTTTTGGAACTTTTTAGTTTTTTCAAAAACCCTGCATGTTCTCGTTTTACAGAACAAAAAAGACAAGTTAAGGAAAGTTTATGAAACGTTTTGCACTTTGCGTATCTTTGATTTTAATGGCAGCCACAGGAGCCTTTGCTCAGACAGATTTACAGCCTCTTGCTACTGTAAAACTCAATAAATCAGAGACAATCACCTTAAAGCAGCTCAAGAATAGAGTTGAAATTTATGGAAAACAGAATGGAATTTCTTCTTTTACAGTTGATCAGAAAAAAGAAATTCTTAATGCGATGATTGATGAAAAATTGGTTGTACAGGCTGCGACAAAAGCAGGAATGGTTCTTACTGATTCTCAGGTTAATCAGTATTTTATGCAGAATGTAAGCCAGCAGTTTGGAAGAAACGTTACAGAAGCAGAATTTGAGGAAATAATAAAAAAACAGACAGGAAAATCTTTTGAGGATTACATGAAAAATACTGTAGGAATGGGAGTCGCTGAATACAAAACTTATTTGAAGAATCAGCTGATTGCCCAGCAGTATGTTTTGCAGCAAAAACAGGAAGAAATTCAAAAAGCTGCTCCGAGCGATGAAGAAATTCGTGCTTTTTATGAATTGAATAAGGCAAGTTTTGTTCAGAACGATATGCTTAAACTTTTCCTTGTGCTTTTTCCTAAAAACAATGATCCTGCTGCCGCAAAAACAAAGGCAGAAGCTATGTTGAAAGATTTTAAGGATAAAAAAATTACTACTGAAAAAATCAAGGCAAATGCAGCAAATTCAAAAGATTATCAGGGCGGAGATTTATTCATAAGCAAAACCGCTCAGCATGCTCAGCAGCTTGGCATTACATACAATGAACTTCTCGAGCTTTTTGGAAAAGAAAAAGGATATGTTTCTTCGCTTACAGAAACAGAAAACGACTTTCAATTTTATGCGGTTCGTGCAAAGTACAGTGCAAAAATGCTTGGTTTGAGCGATTTAGTTCAGCCGGAAACGACAATCACTGTCTATGATTATATAAAATCTAATCTTACACAACAGAAACAGAGCCAGGCAATGATTGCGGCAGTTCAAGACGTAACAAAAGCTCTTGATACTCCAGAAAATGTAGAAAGAAAGAAGACAGGTGCAGCTTTAGACAAGTTGCTTAATTGGTAATTTTACAGGAAAGATAAAGTGTCAAGAAGAAGAGGAAGAATTTTGGCTTTTCAGGGACTTTATTCCTGGGAAGTAGGCGGAATGCCTAAAGAAGATGTTCTTGAATTGTCTTGGGCGGATGGAGATTCTGAAAAAAATGCAGTTGATATGGAAACTGCAACTTTTGCAAGGGTTTTGATTGCCGGTGCGATTGAAAATCAGTCTCAGATTGATGAACGTATAAAAGAAAATCTTAAAGGCTGGGATTTTGCGCGTCTTAATAAGGTTACGCTTTCGATTTTGCGTATGAGCGTTTATTCTTTGCTTTTTCAGAAAGACGTTCCTGTTTCTATCGTAATTGACGAAGCGGTTGATATTGCAAAAGAATACGGACAGGATGATTCGTTTAAATTTATAAATGCGGTTTTGGACACTATTGGAAAATCCTGCAATTCTCAATCGTCAGAAAAATAATTTTGGTCTGCATATGAAGAAAAACTGGAAATTTTTGTCCAGCCGTAAGAATCTGGCAGTGATTTTTTTACTCACCGGATTCTTATTTTTTTCGTGTTCGCAGAGTTCAAATCAGTCGTCTTTTTTGTCTGCTCTTGATACTGTTGATTCTTTTATTCAACTTGGGCAGACTGACGATGCTTTAAAACTTTTAAAAAAAACTTCAAAATCAGCATACAGCGCTTACGCAAGAATTGGAATTTACCGGCGTTTTATGACGCTTGGAGAAAAAAAACTTGCAGAAAAGATACTTTCCGACAGTTTAAAGAAAATCCCCGGCAACAATGAGATTTCCGCGGTCTATTCTCATTTTTTGTTGCGAGAAGGGCGTTTCGACGAAGCTCTAAAAATTGGTTCCGTTTTGGAAGGCTCAGAATACGGTTCGATTTATGCGGAGGCGGTTTTAAAATCTCAAAAAGAAAAAAATCTTCTCTTGCCTCAGCTTTCCGGAATTTACGGCGACTGTTATTCTGCAACGGGAAACGAAAAATGGCTTGTAAACGCGGCGCTTCCGTTTTTAAAAGATGGAAACTATTCTGCGGCGGCCGCTTTGCAGAAATCGATTCAGAGTGATTTTAATTTGTTTTGGGCTAAGGTTCAGTTTGACGCAAAAAATTACGATTTGTGCGTTGAAAATTACGAAAATGCGCAGTTAAAAGGTTTTTCTGTTGAAAATTATGAACTGACAGATCTTGCAAGCGATGCTTTTTTTATGCTTGGAGATTACGATTCTGCAGAAAAAGAGCGCGAACGTTTGATTTTGCAGGCAAAAATTGAAAAAAATGCGAATGTTCCAGAACTTGTTTACGTAAATAGCGCGCTTTGGGCTTATAATGCTGCCCAATATTCAAGAGCATACGATTTATTGATGACAGTTATAATGCGTGATTCAAAAAATATTCCTGCCTTAATAACTTATGGAAAATTTGCTCGCGCGGATTCTGTATTGGAAAAGCAGGATTTGTTTGAACGGGAATTGAGAAAAACTTCCTTGCGCACATATTCGATGAAGCAGAAAGATGAGCGGCCGAAATTTTTGATAAGAGATGCAATTTTTAGAATTGAGAAAATGCTTGAATGGCAGAAAAAAAATGCGCAGACTTTGAGCGATGAGCTTTTGGTAGAAAAACTTTCTTTATGGCTGACTGAAAATTCTGATTTACCGCAAAAAAAAGTTGAAAGCGAAATATGGAAAAATCTCGAAATTAACGAAATTGAAAAAAATATGTATCCGCCGGCACTTTTGCATTTTGCCGTAAACGAATTCTTAAAGTTCGAAAAAAAAGAAGATGCCAGGCTTTTGTTCGAAAACTATTTGGACGCCCGCTATAAAATGAAAAAAACGGACTTGCAGGACGAAAAAGTTGAATATGATATTTTTGGCGGTGAAAAAACATATTCTGCTCCGCCAGTTCCTGATTTTGTAATAAGGGCGGCTTTTGGCGACAGGGCGGCGGATTATGCAAACACAATGGAAACTTGGGAAATTGAAACTGCCGCATATTTTGCCCTTCTTGACAATAATATTTCCGCCGCCCGCCGTCTGTACGAATATGCGCTTTTTGAAACAGGAGGCGCTCGAACGATTGAAGCTGACGGTCAGATTGTTTCTTTTAGCAGGCTTTGTGCTGTAAATTCGGCTGTTAATCTTGCTGTAATTTATGCTTCTGACGGTGAGTTAAAAAGAGCGCTGAATCTCTACGGACTTGCTTCTGGCAGAACTAAAGATAAAAAGTTAAAATCCAAAATTCTTTACAGAACCGCTCTTGTTCAAAACGATTTGCAGAATAAGGAAAGCGCAATTCTTTCGCTTGAATATGCCTTAAGCTTAAATCCAATGAATGCTGATGCAAGGCTTATGCTCAGAAAATTAAAATGACAAAAAAAAACGGTCATTGAGTTTTTCTCGAAATGACCGTCTATAACAAGTTATTCTACTACAGCGATGATGTCTGAGTTTTTAACGATTAAATAATCTTCGCCGTTCATTTTTACCTGAACACCTGAATATTTGTCGTACATTACACGGTCGCCCACTTTTACAGTGATTTTTTCTTTTTCTGTGCCAGGTCCAACAGCTTCTACTTTTGCAGTCTGTGTTTTTTCCTGGGCAGATTCTGGAAGAAGAATGCCTGATTTTGTTGTTGTTTCTGCTTTTTCTTCCTTGAGAAGAACTCTGTCCGCTAATGGTTTAAGTTTCATATATATAACCTCCAAATTTTTTTTAATCCTTGCTTTAAATATATAAATTTTGTCTCTTAATCGTCAACAAAAATCGTTTTAATTTGATTTTTTTTAATGCGTCAAAAAGACACAATGCTAAATTAAAAGCTTTTAACTGTATCAAAAAGAAACAATAAGAATTTTAAAAGAGGATTTTTTTACCCGAAAAATACGCCCCAGGGCCGGAAGGGAACGCAAGTTCGTCCGCAGGACCGAGGGTTACTGAGCCTGTAGGCACTGGTTTGAAGAAAAAAGAGAAGAGTAATCGGAAAAATTGCGTTTTTTAGCAAGATGTGGCGCCTAAAAAATAGTAAAAAGTTGGCACATTTCTTGCTAATATATAAGTGTAAAAAAATTAAAAATAAACATCGTTTCGGCGATTTTAATGTTGCATGATAAAAATTACAGTTTGCTCAAGCGTTGCTTTCTAAAACTGTGATTCTCGTCATCCGTGGCTCACCGCTAACGCGAAATTTTTAGAGGAGACATTTTATGACAAATTACGATGAAAACCTGGGAATTTATTTGAAAGAAATAAACAAAATTCCGCTCTTGAATCATGAAGAAGAAACAGAACTGGCAATTAAGGCTAAAAATGGCGATAAGGCTGCAAAAGATAAAATTATAAATGCGAATCTTCGGTTTGTCATAAATGTTGCAAAAAAATACCAGAATCGTGGACTGGAACTTGGCGATTTAGTCAGTGAAGGAAATATTGGTCTTTTGACTGCGATTGAAAAATTTGACGTTACAAAAGGTTATCACTTTATTTCATATGCTGTTTGGTGGATTCGTCAGACAATTT
>NZ_DLLH01000072.1:0-3184 GCF_002476655.1 Treponema sp. UBA7567 | reverse complement strand
CTGAAAGCGAAGAAATTGAAACGATTGCGAAAATGCTTGGCATGGAAAAACAGCATGTAAACGAAATGCTTGAAATTAACCGCGATATGATTAGTCTTGATGCTCAGGTTGAGAATAAAGACGGGGATATTGGTACTGTCGGCGACTTTGTAAAAGACGAAAAATATTCGAATGTTGATGAAAAGGTTATAACGGAAAATCTTCAGAAAGACATTGCGAATGTTCTTGGAACTCTTAAACCGGCAGAAGAAAAGGTTATCCGTCTTCGTTACGGTCTTGACGGTGAAAAACCTATGTCTTTGGCTCAGATTGGCGAAGAATGCAATCTTACTAAGGAAAGGATCCGCCAGATTGAAAAAACTGCAATCTGCCGTATGCAGCATCCTGTTCGTGCAAGACGGCTTGAGGCTTATGTTGCTTAACGTTTAGCTCGTTTTGTGGGCTTGAAGGTTTGTTGCTATTTTGCGAGAGTTTGGACGTATTTGAATGCGTCGGCTCTTGCTTTTGCCATAATTTGCTGGTCTTTGAAAAGATCGGCGAGCGCGAATGTCAATTCTCCGCTTTGTACGGTTCCGGTGATTTCGCCGGGACCTCTTAGTTTTAAATCTTCTTCGGCGATTGCAAATCCGTTGTTTGTTTGGCGGATTGCCTTCATTCGGGCTATTCCAGTTTCTGTTATATTTTTTGAATAGATTAAAAAACAGTAGGATTGTTCATTTCCTCTTCCGACTCTTCCTCTAAGCTGGTGGAGGGCTGCAAGTCCAAAACGATCTGCCTGTTCGATTACCATGCAGCTTGCGTTTGGAACGTTTACGCCGACTTCGACAACTGTTGTTGCGATGAGGACATTTATTTTGCCATTTTTAAAATCTTCAAGAATTTGAGACTGTTCGTCTTCGTTCATTTTTCCGTGAATTAGTGCGCATTTGTATTCTGGATAAACCTGGGTTTGGAGAAAATTGAATGCGTCTTCTGCGGCTTTTAATGCCTGTTTTTTTTGAGCACTTTCTTCAAATAATCCTTCGGTTGCGGAAAAATCGTTGTTTTCGGAAAAAATTTCTTCTTGCGCTTCGTTGAGTCCAATTGCCGGATAAACAAAATATGCCTGATGTCCTTTTTTTAATTCTGTCCGGACGGCTTCGTAAGCATTTGACTCGTTGCCTTCTTTTGTCAGGTAGGTTTGAATTGGCTTGCGACCTTCCGGCATTGTGCGGATTGTAAGAATATCTAAATCTCCGAATGCTGTGAGCGCGAGTGTTTGCGGAATTGGCGTTGCGCTCATCATAAGCAGGTTAGGTTCTGTAAGTTTTGCGTTTGAACTTGCGCGTGCCTTGTCTAAAATTGCGGATCGTTGCATGACTCCAAATCTGTGCTGCTCGTCGATAATTGCCAGGGCGAGATCCTTGTACTGGACGTTTTTTGAAAAAAGCGCGTGAGTTCCGATTACTAGGTTGATTTTACCTTCTTTTAAGGCTGTTAAAAGCTGAATTCTGCCTTTTGCGTTTACATTTCCGGTCAGATATGCAACAGAAACGTTTAAGGCTTCGAGTTCTTTTGCGGCATTTTCTGCATGCTGTCTGGAAAGAATTTCTGTTGGCGCCATAAGTGCTGCCTGACTTCCATAATCGATTACCCGGAGGGCTGCAAAAAAAGAAACGAGTGTTTTTCCGCTGCCGACATCGCCTTGAAGAAGCGCCCTCATTGAAAACTGTCTTTGCTTCTGTTTTTTTGAAACTAGGGGAGAAGTTTCGTAGCTTTTGTCGATGTCGCAGTTCATCTGATAAATTACATTTTTTTGGTCTTTTGTGGGGGTAAATGAAAGCCGGTTTAAATATTGTTTTTGTCGTGGAGAAAGCGATTTTGTAAACTGTTCGTCTGAAATTTGCGGCTGGGCTTGGTCTGAATTTTGCGGTAAAAGTTCAATCGAAGGAAGAAATCCACGGTGCTCGATTGACTGTCTTGCTATTGCGCATTGAAAAAAGAAAAATTCTTCATATACGAGCGTTTTTCGTGCTTCGTTGTATTCGGCAGGATTTTGCGGATTGTGAATGAGTTTTATTGCGTCGCGTTTGTGCAAAAGATGGTTTTGAGAAATGAGATATTCCGGCAAATCGTCTTCGATTCCGAGCGCAAATTGCGAAATTGCGGAATTTACGGCTTTTCGGACAATTTTTTGGCTTAATCCTTCTGTCAGGCTGTAGACTGGAAAAATTTTGCTTTCTGGAGGCATTATGTTTTCGTAGTCCTGCAAATTTCCTTCGTCTGCGATTTTTTGCGCTTCAAAAGAAGATGACTGAAGTTTGCCGAACTTCGCTTCAAATTTGCCTGTTACGGTGATTATTGCTCCTTGCGGAAGTGTTTTTTCTAAAAACGGACGGTTAAATGCTACAAGTTCTGCGCTTGCTGTTCCATCGGTTATTATGATTTTGAGGGTTTTCATGTTGCCGTAGCCAAACCATTCGTGGCCTGTTACTTTTGCAATTGTGTGGACTTTTGAGAATTTTAAAGAATCTTTTAAGACTATTTTTTTTGTGCGGTCGTCATAAGTTCGCGGATAGAATTGAAGCAAATCTCCGGCTGTAAAAATGTTAAGATGCGAGAAAAATTCTGCTGTTTTTTTTCCAACTCCAGAAAGCGCGGAAATAGAATTTTTAATTTCGGAAATTTTCACTTTTGCTACCGTTTGTTGATCCGCAGATTTTTAGAATATTTTAAAAAGGAAGATGTACGAGAAGATTGCAGATTATTGCAATTAAAAAATCTGCGATTTTTACCGTAATCAGTGAAAATACAGTTGAAATTATAAGCGCTGTTGTAAAAGGAATGAATTTTTTTGTAAAAATTCCTGATATTTTGTAGGCGAATGGCGAAATCAGGCTGTCGAGCTGATCCCAAATCGGGCTGTAGGCGCGGTAACTGTTTTTGCGGGACATAAGGCGCATGATTCCCATTGCAATAAGGCGAATTATTAAAAGCACGATTAAAAATTTTGTGACTGAAGAGACTAGCGACCAGACAAGGCTGAGCACGATTGCCAAAAGATAGCCGACTGTTATTGGCTGTCCGTGCGAAAGGCTTGAAAGAATACCAGAAACGGCATAAAGGGCACAGAGCGCAAGTGCCGGACTAAAGTCAAGTCCGCGGAAATTTAAAAAGCGAATCTTTCTGAATATGTTGAGATAAG
>NZ_DLLH01000077.1:27398-34211 GCF_002476655.1 Treponema sp. UBA7567 | reverse complement strand
AGAATCATCTTTGTTGATGGCGAAATAAACGATGTTACGGCAGATTTGATTGTAGCGCAAATTCTCTTCCTTGAATCAGAAAATCCGGACAAAGACATAAGCATGTACATCAATTCTCCAGGCGGAAGTGTTACAGCAGGACTTGCAATTTACGACACAATGCAATACGTAAAATGCGACATTCAGACAATCTGCATCGGTCAGGCTTGCTCAATGGGCGCTCTTATTCTTGCCGGCGGAACAATAGGCAAAAGATTTTCTCTTCCTTCAAGCCGCATTATGATTCACCAGCCTTCAGGTGGAGTCCGCGGTCAGGAAAGCGACATCACTGTTCAGGCAAAAGAACTTTTAAGAATCAAAAGACTTTCAATTGAATTTCTTGCCGAAAAAACAGGAAAATCTTACGAACAGGTTGCAAAAGACATTGAGCGCGACTTCTACATGACTGCTACAGAAGCAAAGGAATACGGCATTGTTGACAAGGTAATGCCAAAAAGAGTTTCATCAGATAAAGAGGCAAAATAATGTTAGGATTTCATAACGAAAACAACCGCTGTTCATTTTGCGGAAGACCAGGCGGAGAAAAAAGACCTCTGGTTGCTGGCGGCCCAAACAACGAGCTTCGCATTTGTTCTCAATGTGTAGAGGCCTGCGAACAGTATCTTATCGGACTAGAAAACGAAAGCAGCCTTACTCCGATTAACTTAAGCGATGTTTCTTCCCCAAAAGAATTCAAAGAATATCTCGATCAGTACGTTGTAGGCCAGGATTATGCAAAAAAAGTTCTTTCAGTCGCAGTTTACAATCACTATAAGAGAATGGCGGCTCAAAAAGCAGGCTCGCTCCCGGATTTTGAAGCTGACGGTGAAGACAAAGTAAAAATCGAAAAATCAAACGTTCTTCTTATCGGACCAACAGGAAGCGGAAAAACCCTTCTTGCAAAAACACTGGCTCAAAAATTGAACGTTCCTTTTGCAATTGCAGACGCAACAACGCTTACTGAAGCCGGCTATGTCGGCGAAGACGTAGAAAATGTTCTTCTTAAACTGATTAACGCCGCAGACGGAAATGTTCAGGCCGCAGAACGCGGAATCATTTTTATTGACGAAATCGACAAAATCGGCAGAAAAAGCGAAAACACTTCTATAACCCGCGATGTAAGCGGAGAAGGCGTACAGCAGGCTCTGCTTAAAATCATAGAAGGAACAGTTGCGTCAGTACCCCCTCAAGGCGGACGCAAACATCCGAACCAGGAAATGATTGAAATAGACACGACGAACATCCTCTTTATTCTTGGAGGAGCATTCGTTGGTATCGATAAAATTATTGAACAGCGCATTGCTGGAAAAACAATGGGATTTGGCGGAAACGTTGGAACCATGGACGAAGCCCAGAAAATGGAGCTTCTAAATCAGTGCACACCTGACGACCTTGTAAAGTTCGGTCTTATTCCGGAAATTATCGGCCGTATGCCAATTACTGTGGCTCTCAAGGAGCTTACAAAGACAGACTTAACCCGAATTCTTACAGAACCAAAGAATTCCATTATAAAACAGCTTAAGGCAAGTTTTGCATTTGACGACTTGGATCTTGAGTTTACTCCAGACGCGCTTGAAGAAATTGCAGATATTGCGATCAAACAAAAAACCGGGGCGCGAGGACTTCGTTCAATCTGTGAAAAACTTTTAATGGATCTTATGTACGAAGCTCCAAGCATCAAGGGAAAGAAGAAATTTACCGTTACAAAGGATATTGTTCTTTCAGGAAAACTTCCTTCTCCAGAAACACTTTTAATTGGTTCTAAAGTAACTGCCTAGACAAAATAAAAGTGTCAATTTACAGTATTTGGATTGACGCTTTTATTTAAATTTACTATATTTTCATAGAGAAAAATGGGGGTGCACCGGTTTCGACGACTGTGAATAATGCACTTACTGCATGTGGGAGTGAAGGTTCCCCGAACTGACAAAAAAATAACTGCAATTTTCGCAAGAAAAGAAGAAGAAGTTGTTGAAGCTTCTTCTGCAGAAGCTCTCGCTGCTTAGTCTGCGTTAGCCGGAACGCTTAGGGTGCTGTTCCTAACTTTAAGACGTTCTGTTACAAACAGGGACTTGCCATAAATCATTTCAGCCGGATTTGTGGGACTTTTTAGGCTGAATACGGAGACAATGCTTGTTATGCTGCCAAGTGTTTCCCGACAACCAATTCGCATAACTAAACATGTAGATGTATTTGGATTACACTTTCGGACGGGGGTTCAATTCCCCCCATCTCCACTTTTATAAAAGCCACGGATTTTTTCGTGGTTTTTATTTTTTAATTTGCAAACTTGTTTTTTATGGGAGAATAAAAAAATGACAGATTTAATCAATAATTACAAAAACTTTCTGAACAATGGAAAAACAGAGCGTGAATGTGCAAAACAAATAATCGAACTCGCCGAAAAAAATGGCTATAAAGACTTAGACTCGCTTTCTAGCGTAAAACCAGGCGACAAGGTTTATATAAAAAAAATGAATAAAGCTGTTGCCCTTTTTGAGCTAGGAACCGATTCACTAGAAAAAGGCTTGAACGTCTTGGGAGCGCACATCGATTCACCTCGTCTTGACATAAAGCAAAACCCGCTCTACGAAAAAGATTTTTTAGTTTACTTAAACACCCACTATTACGGCGGAATAAAAAAATATCAATGGGTAACAATGCCGCTAGCCCTCCACGGAGTTATCTGCACAAAAGACGGAAAAACAGTAAATGTCTGTCTTGGAGAAGATGAGTCTGAACCGGTTTTCGTAATAAGCGATATTCTCCCGCATCTTGCACAAAAACAAATGAAAGAAACCGCCTCAGATTTTATTCCTGGCGAAAACCTTGACCTGATTGTCGGCTCAGAAAAACCAGCAAAAGACTCAAAAGAAAAAGAATCTGCCAAAAAAAACATTCTAAAACTTCTAAAAGAAAAATATGGAATCGAAGAAGAAGATTTTGGCTCAGCAGAACTTGAGGTGGTTCCTGCAGGAAAAGCACGCGACCTCGGACTCGACAAAAGCTTAATCTTAGCTTATGGACAGGACGACCGCTCATGCGCATTTACTTCGGCTCAGGCACTTTTCGACTCAAAAGCAGGAAAAAAAACACTTTGCTGTCTTTGCGTCGACAAAGAAGAAATCGGCAGTGTCGGCGCAACAGGAATGGCAAGCCACTTTTTTGAAAACGCCGTTGCAGAACTGATCGCGCGCACAGAAAACGGTTTCAGCGAATTAACAGTCCGCCGTTGCCTTGCAAACTGTTCAATGCTTTCAAGCGATGTAAACGCAGCCTATGATCCAATGAATGCCGATCTTTTTGATAAAAACAACGCATCATTTCTCGGAGGCGGAATTGTGTTCAACAAATACACAGGAAGCCGCGGAAAAAGCGGAGCAAGCGACGCTAATCCAGAATTTATCGCAGCCTTAAGAAAAGTTCTTGACGAAAATTCAGTAAAATACCAGATGGCAGAACTTGGAAAAGTCGATCAGGGCGGCGGCGGAACAATCGCATACCTTGCGGCAAAATACGGAATGAACGTTTTGGATGCAGGAGTAAGCGTTTTGAGCATGCACGCACCTTGGGAAATTACAAGCAGATTCGACATCGAGCAGGCATACGAGGCTTACAAAGCATTCTTAACGCTGTAATTTTTCGGCTTTAACAAAAAAAAGCGCTTCAGGAAACATTTTTCTGAAGTGCTTTTTGTATTCTGGACGGATTTTTGCGCTCTAACGGTGTTCCGGGATTCCGCTTCCGCTGCATTTTGCAGCTGCTATTTTTATAGCATCTGCAAAACACTTCGTGTCCCTCCACCCCGGCGTAGCATATTTCTTTAAATTTCTATTTTATTCTTCTAAGGAAAGCATCCTTAAATCCGTAAGATTCAAAACGCTCTTTGATCATACCATATTCATCTGCATTAAGAGGTCCAACAAGGACTCTATAAGCATTTATATTCTTCTGCTTAATCAAAGCAAGCGGATATTTTTTACCATATTTTTCTGTAAGGTTTACAACATTTTCTTCGTTAGAAAGGGTTGCAATCTGAAGATAGTACATTCCCTTTTTAAGCTCAGCATCTGTCGTTACAAAACTTTCAAAGCTAGAGCCTTCGGTATTTTCTTCCACCACAGACTCCATTTCAATATTTTCATCTGCCTGTTCAGGAACAAAGACTTCTTTCTGAGGCTCATTTACAGATTCTTCTTCAATATTTTCTGCTTCCGGTGGATTAAGAGCAGAAGGAGCAAGAACTATCGGAGCATATTCTTCTGCCGCTGCATTTCCTTCTTCGGCGTTTTCTATAGCAGAAACATTTTCGGAAGGTTCCGTGCCATTAACTTCTGCAAGAGTTTCAGATTCAAAATGCTCAGGCTGCTCTTTTTCTTCTGCTGCATTGCCAGTAGTTTCAGCTTCCGCATTCTCAATATCTTCAGAAAAACTTTCGGAATCAGCAGAATTTTCTCCAGCCTCCAAATTTTCCGGTTCTTTTTCGTCAACAATTTCAGCATTTGTTTCTTCCTGCGCTTCCGGAGCAGGAGCGCCAATTTTTTCAGAATTATCTTCTTCTGAAGAAATTTCTGCACCTTCATTTTCTGTTTCAGAAAGCTCTTCTTCCTGTCCGTCCGTCTGAACTTCCGGTTCTTCATCAAAAGAATCGGCATCAAAAACTTCAGAATTTTCATTTTCAATTTCTTCCGTTTTTTCATCCAGACCTTCAGATTTAGGCTCAATATTTTCTGACTCTACAGTTTCCGTATCTTCGACAGGAGTTTCACATTCCTCAAGCTCAGAATTAGGCTCCGAAATTTTATTTTCTTCAACAGGAGTTTCAGCTTCTTCAAATTCCACTTCATCCTGATTTTTTTCAGGTTCTGTAATATTTTGCTCAAATTCCGGCTCAGAAATATTTTCTTCACTTTCTTCCGTCAAAACAGCAGTTCCAGAAACGCTTTCGTCAATACTTCCAGTGCGTCTGGTAATCTTTACCTGAACATTCGAGTCTTTTTTTATCAAAAGTTTTTCTGCAGCTTCTGCAGAAAGCAAAATTGCAATGCCCTCTCCAGAATCAATAGAGCCCAAAACAAGGACGTCAACAGCCGTACCGTTAGCAGGATTTGTCACAGTTACGCTGTCGCCAGGCAAATAGCCTATAGTTTTTGCAAATAAACCTTTCGGCATTTCACCTTCTTCGCAGACAACTGCTCTTCCGTCAACAGAAGGCCGAGCCGCCGCAAAAATCGTTGCTACAGTAAATACAGTAAATACAGCAAATACCAATGAAAGAATTTTCTTCATATCCGTCCCCTTTATTTTAAACTCTTTAATGTTGAGCTAACTTTAGCCGCAACAGAACTTGCAAATTTGTAAAGTTCCGCCTCGTTGTTATTAGACGCCTCAACTTTTTCAGGAAAAATACTTCCGTCAGAAATAACTTTTCCTGTTTTTGGATTATAATTTTGCCAGCTTACACTTTTTACAGAATTTGGTAAAAGGGCACTGGCGCTGTTTGCAGTTTTTTCATCATATTTTATTTCAAGCCTGACAAGGACATCCATCCCGCCAAGCAAAGTGTCGGCAAGAGCCCTTGTCAGCTCAGCCGAATCCGACTGGGAGTCTTCTTTTATAAAAATAGGCGAATTAGAAACGATATGTCCTGATTCAAAGAAAAAATCGGACAAAGCCTGTTCAAAAAGATCCGACACGGCAAAAACCGTATCAAACCCAGGATTATTCTGAACCACCTGAAAATTGATGTTTTTAGAATAAATCGCCGGAAGAAAAAATAAAAATGCAAAACCAAAAAGTATTTTTTTTTTCATCTCTTTATAAATATCGGAAAAGAAAAATTCAATGTTTAGTTTTTTAGAATTATTTTAGAATCAAAATCAAGAAAAAAAATTTATAAGACATAAAAAAACCGCCAGCAAAAAACTGACGGTCTTAAAAAGCAGCCGGTTAAACTACTTTGAGTAGTATTCAACTACCATCTGTTCATTAATCTGTACAGGGATTTCTGCACGGAGCGGAAGACGGGTAAGTTTTCCAGAGAACTTCTCTTCATCGCGTTCAAGATAGTCAAATTTTGCCTTTGTATCTGAAAGCCATGATTTTTTGAACTGTTCGCTCTTCTGCGCTTTTTCAACCAAAGAAATAACCTGTCCAACTTTTACAGAGTATGATGGAATATTGATTTTTACTCCGTCTACTTCAATGTGGCGATGAGAAACCATCTGGCGAGCCATGCGGATTGAACTAGCAAATCCAAGACGGTAAACAAGGTTATCAAGGCGTGTTTCAAGAGAAACAAGCAAAGCGACACCAGTCATTTCTGATGATTTTGTTGCCAATTCAAAGTAACGGCGAAGCTGGCGTTCAAGAATACCATAATAAGCCTTTACTTTCTGTTTTTCGATCAAGTGAAGACCGTAGTCAGAAGTTTTCTTTGATTTCTTAAAAGCCGGCGCCCCTGCTCTTTCCATAGCCTTTGGGTGTCCGCATACGTTTACACCAAGTCTTCTACATTCCTTAAAACGAGGACCTTTTTTTGTAGCCATTTTAATGCTCCTGAAAAATCATCAAGTGTAAATTTCCACTAGCCGCGCAGAAACTGTTACTTGATTTTCAAAGTTATGTACTGCCTAGAGGGAAGCTAAACAGTCTTTACATATTATCAAATTCTTTTTTTTTAGTCTAGTTGATTTTTACCTCTAAACTTAATTTCTTTCAAAGAAAATGATCGGAGCACATTTTCTGTCTTATCCGGCTCTTACTGCAAGTCCT
>NZ_DLLH01000077.1:26847-27326 GCF_002476655.1 Treponema sp. UBA7567 | reverse complement strand
AAAAAAACAAAAAAAAGCCCTGCACATTCTATTAAAAAGAACACACAGGGCAACCTAAAAATCCAGACTGAAATATTTATTACAGCCGGCCAGCTCCATAATATTTTCTAAAAAATCTAATTTAAAAAAAACTCTTTCAGTTTAATGCTCACCTTTACGGCTAATGTCTACTTTTTGCTGCCTTTCAAGACTTTTTGCAGGATTTCTGTAAGCAGTAAACAGGAATATTGCAAGGAAAACACAAGCAACAGCAACACCGCCAACATAAGAAACTGTGAGGCCTGTTGCACCATGAGCTCCAAGGTTAAAACATTCTGGAGCATAAAGCAGGTAAGTAATACTTACAGCAGACATAAATGCCGCAGGAACAGCAGTAATCCAGCAACGGTTTGGATTTGGACCGTAGTTTGTTGCAAGGTAAACAGAAGCTGCCCAAAGAACAATCATAGCCAGAGTCTGGTTAGACCAAGAGAAGTATC
>NZ_DLLH01000077.1:13086-26818 GCF_002476655.1 Treponema sp. UBA7567 | reverse complement strand
GATAAATGAGATTGCATAGCCGATCAAAAGAAGAGGAATTGCAACAGAAAGACGAACGCGGATTTTTTTCTCGTCAAGCTTAAACCAGTCAAAAATTGTCATTCTGGCACCGCGGAAAGCTGTATCGCCTGAAGTAATAGGGCAAACAATTACACCAAGCAATGCGATTGGCCCACCGAATTTTCCAAGAAGAGCAACACACATGTCATAAACAGAATTTGAGTTTCCGCCTCCAATAGCTTTCAAAGCAGAAAGTCCAGTTCCTGCGCCGTCTTTATTCCAGAAGAATGCAACTGCGGCAGAAGCCCAAATCAAGGCAATAATACCTTCAGCAACCATTGCACCGTAGAAAATCTTGCGCCCTTCGCGTTCGCTTTTTATGCAGCGTGAAACAATCGGAGACTGGGTCGCATGAAAACCAGAAATCGCGCCGCAAGCAACCGTGATGAACATAAGAGGCCAAATCGGGCGCACTCCGGTGATTTTTCCGGTCGCGCTGTCCATCGTTCCAGGATAAAGATTCTTCAATGTAAGTTCCATCATTGGACGCTCACCAGAATGAATAATTGTTCCGATTGCAATACCAATTGCCATTAAAATAAGCAGAATTCCAAACAAAGGATAAATACGTCCGATAATCTTATCGATTGGAAGAAGTGTTGCCAGGAAATAATAAATAAGAATTATTACAGTCCAAACCTTTATATCAAGCCATTCAGGAGTAAGGCGGGCAAGAAGACCAGCAGGTCCTACCATAAATACAACACCTACCATTACAAGAAGAACAACTGAGAATACACGCATCACATTGTGCATTACAGGGCCAAGATATTTTCCAGTAACTTCAGAAATAGAAGCACCATCGTTTCTTTCAGAAAGCATACCGGACATAAAGTCATGGACAGCTCCAGCTAAAAGAGTACCGCAGACAATCCAAATGTAAACACTAGGTCCCCACATGGCTCCAGAAATCGCACCAAAAATAGGACCAAGGCCGGCAATATTCAAAAGCTGAATTAAAAAAGCCTTTCCAGTAGAGATAGGAACATAATCAACACCGTCAGGATTAGCAACAGCAGGAGTTGCATGGTCGTTTGGTGCAAAGATTTTTTCCACGATTTTGCCATAGATCATGTAACCTACAATCAAAATCACCAGCGCAGCAAAGAAAGTTATCATAAAAATACCTCCAGATAAACAATCTACAAACTGATTTAAAGGCTGTTAAAAAAATTAAATTTACTGCGGTTATTGGTTGTTGTCCGAAATTGCCGTAAAAACTTCTTTAACAACACTTTTTTGAATTTGACATAAGGCTCGTCAAAAAGGCGAACTTTTATCCTACAAAGATTAGTCTAAATCTACATTTTGTATTTGTAAAGAAATTTAAAATCTATGCGAACCAATTGAAAAAAACATGCTTCGATCTGAATATTTTTGTCTAATTGTAAATCTGCGCTGTTAATGATAAAATCATTCTATGCTGCAGAAAGTTGATTCTAAAATTTACATTATTGGCGCGGGTTTTGCAGGACAGATGATTGCCCGCGATTTGATGCGTAAAAAAGTATTTGGTTCGGTAGCGGCATTTTTAGATGATGAAAAAAAACTAATTGGAACTTCAATTGAAGGAATTCCTGTATTGGGTTCAATTGCAGAAGTTGCAAGCCTTGTAAAATGCGGCCCCTTGGATGAAGCAATAATTGCGATTCCAAGCGCGCCGACAGAAAAGATACGTGAAATTTACGAAGCTTTAAAAAAGGGCGGTTTTGCCCACATCAGAATTCTTCCGAGTGTAAGCCAGATTATCGACGGCAAGGCGCATTTTGTACAGACAAGAGAAATAGATCCTCTTGATATTTTGGGCCGGACGCCTGTCATAATTCCGCTTCATCAAAGTTTAAAATACCTTCGCGGAAAAAGAGTTTTTATTACAGGAGCAGGCGGCTCAATAGGTTCAGAACTTGCAAGACAGCTTCTTTCTGGCGGCGCAGAACGGCTCTATCTTTTTGGACACGGAGAAAATTCAATTGTACAGATTTACAGAGAACTTCATGTCTTGCAGCAGGAAGGAGTCGGAGAAAAAGCAACCGTAGTTCCGATTATCGGCGACATGAAAGACCGTGAATACGTAGACTACATAATAAAAAACACTCGGGCAGACGTGATTTTTCATTGCGCGGCTTATAAGCATGTTCCGATGATGGAAGAAAATCCAGTTGCTTCCATCGAAAACAACGTTTTTGGAACTAAAAATCTTTTGGATGCGGCGTTAAAAAACAATGTCCAGCGTTTTGTGCTTATTTCGACAGACAAGGCCGTCAATCCAGTGAGCGTTTATGGAGCAGGAAAAATGCTCTGTGAAAAACTCATTCTTCAATATTCAAAAAAAGCAAATTCTTCACAAAAATTTATGTTTGTCCGATTCGGAAACGTGCTCGGCTCAAGAGGCTCAATTCTGCCTTTATTTCAGGAACAGATAAAATCCGGAGGACCTGTAACAGTCACGGACAAAAATATGGAACGCTATTTTATGACAATTCCCGAAGCATGCTCTTTGGTTCTCGAAACAGGAGGAATCGGAGAAAACGGAAAATCTTATCTTCTGGACATGGGAGAACCTATAAAAATTTACGATCTGGCAGAACAAATAATTAAATTTTCGGGACTTGAACCGGGACGCGACATTGAAATTAAAATAATCGGTCCGCGCGAAGGCGAAAGAACTTTTGAGCCATTGTGGCTAGAAGAAGAAAATCCTCAAAAAACCGAATATGAAAAGCTCCTTGAGCTTAAAAATTTGGAGTTTGGAGATAAAAAACTCGATCAGCTTCTCGAAAAACTTAAACCTGTCTGCTTTTTCAGTCCCAAAAATACAGAAGCGTTCAGAAACAGAGAAATTCTTCTAAAATACCTCAGAGAATACGTTCCAAGCCTTGACGAATATTACAAAACGACAAAAACTACTTTAGGTTATCTATAAAAATTACGGCAGGTGTGTATGTCAGAATTAAAAGTTCCGTTTTTTAAGCCTTCATTTTCGAAGGAAGAAAAAGATGCTGTTTGCAGCGTTATTGATTCAGGCTGGCTTACGACAGGAAAAACAACTCACGACTTTGAAAAAGAGTTTGCTGATTTTTTAGGATGCAAACACGCTCTTGCGGTCAATTCAAATACAAACGGAATGATTCTTGCCATGGAAGCATGCGGAGTAAAAAGCGGAAGAGTTGTAATTACAACGCCCTACACCTTTGTTTCGACCGCCGCCAGCGCAGTTCATCTGAATGGAGACGTTCATTTTGCAGATATTGAAGAAAATTCATATTCAATCTCGCCGGATTCAATCAGGTCTGTTCTGGAAAAACTCAAAAAAGACGGAAAAATCGAAACTGTTGCGGCAATTGTTCCAGTTCACATTGCAGGGAATTTGTGCAGCATGAAAGAAATCTGCGCCATTGCAAAAGAATATTCAACTCAAAAAAACAAAATCTTCGTCATTGAAGACTGCGCCCATTCATTTCCAAGCAAAACAAAAGACGGTTACGCAGGAACATTAGGCGATGTAGGAATATTTTCTTTTTATGCGACAAAGACAATCACCACTGGCGAAGGCGGAATGATTACGACAGACAGCGATTTTCTTGCAAAAAGAATGTGCCAGATGAGGCTTCACGGAATGGACAGAGATGCATGGGATCGATACACAAGCGACAAAGCTTCCTGGGAATACGACATTATCGCTCCAGGATTTAAGGCAAATCTTCCAGATATTTTAAGCGCAATCGGCCGGGTTCAACTAAAAAAAGCAGAATTGTTCGAATTCAAAAGAAAAAAAATCGTCGAAAAATACAATAAAGCTTTTGCAGGCTGTGATTTTTTGACTTTGCCTCCGGACAGAGAAGGAAACGCCTGGCATCTTTATCTTATTCAAATAAATCCTTCAAAATTAAACTGCACAAGAAATGTATTTGCAAAAGAACTTCAGCAAAACGGACTTGGAATTTCAATGCACTTTATTCCAATCTTCCATTTTTCGTACTGGCAAAAAAAATATCCCGACTTTAAAGCAGAAAATTTTCCAAATGCTGAGCGCCATTACAAAAACACGATTACACTGCCGCTTTGGCCTGATATGAGCGAAGAAATGGCAGATTATGTCATAAAAACAGTAAAATCTGCCGGAGAAAAGTTCCATGTGCGCTAAAAGAAAAATTCCTCAAAAAAACACACTCATCTTTTCAGACGAATTTTATTCGGACATTTTTGAAGATGATATGCTCTATGCTTCTGTCGTGCGCAGTCCTGTTCCAAAAGGACGAATCATAAAAATTCTGACGGAAGAACTGCCAGAAGGCTATAATTTTTATGGTTGCGAAGATCTTCCGTTCAAAAACAATATAAAAATTTCAGGAACAAATATTCCGGTTTTTTGCGAAAAAGATATTGACTACACAGGGCAGGCAATAGGAATAATTACCGGCCCAAACAAAAAAAATGTGCGGCTTCTGAGCAAAAACATTAAAATGAACATTGACGAGCATTTTTACTATGAAGAAAAAAATGAAAATTCAAACATTCTTGCACAACGAGAAGTCAAATACGGCCAAGACTACGAGCTTCAAGAAGAAGACTCTCTGATTGAAGAAGAATGGGAATCCGACATAAATTTTCAAAATTTCACCGAAACAAACGGAGCTTTCTGCTACATAAAAAGCCAAAATCTCTATGTTTTTTCTCCAAACCTTTGGATTAGCAATTTAAGAAAAAATCTTTCCGATATTACAGGTTTTCCAGAAGAGAATATCTATATAACAAGAACAAAAATTCTTTCAAAGACAACGGACATAATTTGGCTAAACACATTAATTTGCTGTCAGTGTGCCCTCGCCTGCCTAAAACTCAAGAAGCCAATAAAACTTGAATTTACAAGAACCGAGCAGCAATTTTTTGCAGAAAATACATCATCCGTAAAAATCAGGCATAAAACCGCCGTTGCAAAAAGCGGGCTCATAAAATCTATGGACATTTTAATCCATGTGAATGCAGGAGCTTATAATCCTTTTGCGCAGGAAATTGCAGACAGACTTGCAATCGCCGCAATCGGAGTATACAAATGTCCAAATATAAAAATTACATCAAACATTTACAAGAGCCACTCAATTCCATCATCAATTGATTTTTCGATAATCGCTTCAAAAGCGTTTTATGCCGTGGAAAATCAGATGAATAAAATTTCCCGCGAAACAGGAATTGACCCTCTTGAACTGCGTATTTTAAATCTAAAAANNGAAACAGGAAAATCAAAAGAAGTTCTCGAAGCCATTTGCAGGACAGGAACTTTTCTGCGGAAAAATGCGGCTTATAAAATGGAAGACATTCACAGGTTTGATCACGACAACGCTTCTCCTTACGCACCGCCTTTGCGAGGAATCGGGCTTGCCTGCGCTTACGAAGGAACTGCCTACCTCGGTTCAAATTTTATAAAAAAAAATCTGAATATTGAACTTTCCTACACAAAAGACCAAAAACTTTATATCCGCGGAATGCCAAGTTCAAAAAACGCATGGCAAATCTGGCAAAAAACTGCTTCCGAAATCACTGGACTTCCTGCCGAAAATATTTTTTTGAACACAAATTACAGCATTGACTCAGAACCAGAAAATCCACAGACGACAAACGCTTCAATTTCAATCAATTCTGTTCTTATAAAAAAAGCCTGCGAAGCCTTAGCTCGAAAGCTTTCAAAAACAACAGACGAAGAATTTCCGGTAACAATAAAAAAAAGTTTTTCTGTAAATCCTAGAAAAAGCTGGGATTTAGAAACGTTCAGCGGGTATCCATTTTCTTCCACAAGTTTTGCAGCAATGATTGCCGAAATTGAGCTTGATTCAGCTTCTTATTCGCCTCAACTGCGCGGAATTTGGTTTATAGCCGATGCAGGAAAAATTTTAAATCCCCACGCAGCCGAAACTTCCCTCAAAAATTCAATTCAAGAAGGATTGAAAGAACTGGTTGAAGACGATGAACTTTCTGTATCCTCAATTTCGATTCAATTTATGCAGTCAAACGATGAGCCAAAACAACTTGGCGATATTGCAGCCTCTCTTTTGCCTGCCGCTTATGCCTCTGCCCTTTCTCAGGCTGTCGGAAAAACAATTACAAATATGCCGGTTCAGACAGATACAGTTTTTAAGCTCACAAAAAGCTTGAAAGAAAACTGGGAAAAACAAAAAGAGGCTGAAGAAAACAAAAATTCAGAAGAAACTACGGAGCTAAAATAAAAATGAAAATTCCTGTAACGATAAATGGAAAAAAAATCATTCTTGATGAAAANNCAAAAACTGATTTCTGTAAAAACTGGCTGCGAGGCAGGAAAATGCGGTTTTTGCACAGTTCTGCTTAACGACAAGCCGGTTTCTAGCTGTCTGATTCCCGTTGGAATTGTAAAAGACTGCACGATAGAAACCCTTGAATCTTTTTCTAAAACAAAAGAGTATAAGGACATTGAAACAGGTTTTTTTAAAGCCGGAATGAATTTGTGCGGGTATTGCAATTCATTCAAGTATTTTTCGGTTTACAGGCTCTTAAAGGACAATTACCGTCCGACAAAATCGCAGTTAATTGAACTTACTACAGAAGATAAATGCGCATGCACGGAACAGGGAGTTTTTATGAACGGAATTCTTTATGCCACCGCAGCCAGGCACGAACGCGAAGGAAGAAAAAAGAATGTTAAAATCTAAGCAGATTTATTACGCAAAGACACTGAACGATATTTTTTATCAAAAAAAATCGATAAAAGACATTCAGCTTATGAGCGGCTGTACACAGGACAAAAAACTTCCGGAAATTTCTCTTTGCGTCCGCAATATTCGCGAATTAAATTATTCAATAAAGCACGAGCGATTTTTTGAGTTTGGTCCGGAAATTACACTTTCACAAATTCTCGAAATCGATCCTGCAAAACTTCCATCTGTTTTTTACGAAGCCGTAAAGTCAATTGCAAACACAAACATTAGGAATATTGCAACTCTTGCAGGAAACATCTGCGCAAAAAACTATAGATACACGCTATTTGCTCCGCTTGTCGCTCTTGACGCAAAGCTNNCTTATCTGCCAATGACAAAATTCAATGAAGTTCCGGAAAATTTTGTCCTTTCAAAAATAATACTTCCGCTTGGAGACTGGGAAGTTGCTGTTTTTAAAAGGCTTGGGCCTGCCCACATCATAACCGAAAATTCCGCTTCCTTTGTTTTTCTTGCTGACACTGTAAAAAATCAAATTGCAAACCTCAAAATAGCATTTGCAGGACCTTTTTCACTGCGCAGCCTTGAGCTCGAAAACAGGCTTTTGGGAGCCAGCCTTCCTTTGAGCGAAAACACAATTCTCGAATTTGTAGAAGCGGCGAAAAAAATCTACGACGAAACATGCCTGGACAAGCAAGTTCCTCCGATTTTAAGAGCGCAGTTTTTAAATCTTGTAAAATATTCGCTTGAACAGCTTACTTAATAAACATGCAGTCACCGTAAGAAAAAAAGCGGTACTTTTGATCTACGGCTTTTTTGTAGGCATTTAAAATATTTTCACGGCCAGCAAAGGCGCTTACAAGCATAATCAGAGTGCTTTCTGGAGTATGAAAATTCGTAAACATTTGATCCACGCACTTAAACTTATATCCTGGATACATAAAAATGCTTGTTGCTCCAGAACCGCCTTTTACAAAACCATTTTCGTCTGCCGCCGATTCAAGGGTTCGGACAGAAGTTGTGCCTACTGCAAGAATTGGGCGGCCTTCTTTTTTTGCACGGTTTATTTTTTCAGCAACATCGAAAGGAATTGAATAGACTTCCTTGTGCATCTTGTGTTCTTCTATATTTTCTGAACGGACAGGAAGAAAGGTTCCAAGTCCGACATGCAAGGTTACAAAACAGCGTTCGATTTTTTTTGCGTCAAGTTTTTCAAACATTTCCTGAGTAAAATGCAACCCGGCTGTCGGACAAGCAGAGCTTCCTGTTTCTTTGGCATAAATTGTCTGATAACGCTCAGAATCTGTATCATCGTCTTCGCGGTGAATATATGGAGGAAGCGGAATATGTCCGTTCTTTTCAAACCAGTTGTCATCAAGAGGAATTTCAAATTTTACAGTACGGAATTCAGAGCCTTTGTCACCTTCATTTTCTATAACAGTTCCGACAGTTCCGTCAAAAAATGAATACTTGTTTCCAGTCTTTACCTTTTTTGCGCCTTTTACCATCGTATGCCAGGTTTTTAAGTCCGGAGTCATCTGGTTTAAAAACATAAATTCCTGTTCGCGTCCGCCCTGTCCTTCTTTTTCGCTAATTTTTATTCCATAACAGCGGCTTCGGCGAACTTTGGAATTGTTAAAAATCATCAATGTGTCTGGAGAAATTAAATCAGGCAAATTTTCCATTTTTAAATGTTGAACTTCGCCAGTTTTGCGGTTTAAAAGCATAAGTTTGTCCTGACCGCGAATTCCAGACGGTTTTTGAGCAATAAGCTCTTCAGGCAAATCAAAATAAAAATCACTAAGTTTCATTTTTTATATTTCTCCAATAAAAAGCCAGTTTGTGTCAATATCAAAATAAGGAAGCCTGCCCTGTTGAATTGCTATTTTCTTCAAGACCAAGATGTTCATAGGCTTTTGAAGTGACAATTCTTCCGCGCGGAGTCCGCTGAATAAGACCGCATTGAATCAAATACGGCTCATAATAATCTTCAAGAGTGTCCTGCGCTTCTCCAATGCTGATTGCAAGAGTTTCTGCGCCAACAGGTCCTCCGCCAAATTTTTTAATTATTGAAAGAAGAATTTCCCGGTCGTATTTTTCAAGTCCAAGGCAGTCAATTTCCAGACGCTTAAGACCTTCCTCAACAATTTTTAATGTGATTTTATTCCGGCCTTCAACCTGAGCAAAATCCCTCATACGGCGCAAGACACGGTTTGCAACACGAGGTGTTCCGCGGCAACATTTTGCCAAAAGAAGAGCCGCATCATCATCAATAGAAACTTCAAGAATTCCTGCGCTGCGACGAATAATAGAAGAAAGCTCCTTTTGAGTATAAAATTCAAATCTAGGAATAAAACCAAAACGGCTTCTTAAAGGACTGGAAACCGAGCCTGCCTTTGTTGTTGCGCCGACAAGCGTAAAAGGAGGAATCGGAATTCTGACGGTTCTTGCCGCCGCTCCCTGCCCAATAATCCAGTCAAGTTCAAAATCTTCCATTGCAATATAAAGCATTTCTTCAATCGCAGGTTTTAAACGATGAATTTCATCAATAAAGAAGACAGTCCGCGGAGTTATAGTTGAAAGGATTCCAGCCAAATCCTTAGGTTTGTCCAAAGCAGGGGCGCTCGTAACCTTAAAATCGACGCCGAGCTCGTGAGCTGTAATTTGAGCGAGCGTTGTTTTTCCAAGACCTGGAGGACCGATTAAAAGAAGATGATCCAACGGCTCTTCGCGAAGTTTTGCCGCTTGAATAAAAGTAAAAAGGTTTTTTTTAACAGATTCCTGTCCAAGAAAATCTGACAAAAACTGAGGCCTCAAAGAATTCTCTTGAATTTCATCATCTTTTAAGTCCGCTCTTACAATTGCCGAAAAATCTGTTTCGCTGTCAATGCTGTCCATAATCTACGCGAGCTCCACAATTATTTTTCTAAAAATCATATCTTCTTTTTCTTTTTGAGATTTTCCGACAAAGTCTGGCTCAAGTTTTGCAGAAAGCTCCGCAATCTTCTGTTCAACAGTTTTTCTGTCATATCCCATGCTCACAAGCGAAGAAATAACATCAGAAAAAGCGCTGGACTTGGGAACAGTAAATGTCTGCAAATCTTCGTTAAATGAGAGTTTTCCCTTTAAGGCGAGCATCATTTTTCCTGCAGTTTTTTTGCCTACGCCAGGAATTTTTTCCAAAAGAGCGACATCTCCGCTTTCAAGAGTGTCCATAAGAGTTGAAGAAGGCGCGCTGCTCATAATTTTTACCGCTCCCTTAGGACCAACGCCATCAACTTTAAGCAAATCAAGAAAAAAAGAACGTTCTTTTTCGTTTGCAAAACCAAAAAGCGCAAAAACAGTATCTGTATGCTGCATCCACGTAAATATTTTAGCTTCCACGCCAACAGGCGGCAAAAGATCAAGATTTGAATCCGGAATATTTATATCCCATTCAATGCCGTTTTTTTCTAAAAAAAGCTGTTTTGGAAATTTGCCAGTAATTGTTCCAGTAATAGAGTTGAACATAGTTTTATTCTAGCAAATTTTTAAATTGTAATGAAGATGTGTTATTGCGCCTGCAAGAGCGTCAGCCGCATGATCTGGCTTTGGCTCAGTTTCCAGACCAAGAAGAATTTTTACATATTTTTCAACAAGTTTTTTGTCTGACTTTGTAGTCCCGGTAACAGCCTGCTTTATTTGATTCGGTTTATATTCTGACAGAGGAATACAATTTTGCGCGACAATCAGCGTACAAACACCTTTTGCCTCCGCAACAGAAATTCCAGATGTGATATTCTTTACAAAAAACAGCTCTTCCATCGAAGCTTCTGTCGGCTTAAATTCATCAATCACCGCCTGTAAACTTGAAGCAATTTTTAAAAGCCTTTGAGAAAGACTGTCTGTGCTTTTTGTCGTAATGCAACCGTAGCTTACCATTCTGTAGCGTCCGTTAAAAAAATCAACTATTCCAAAGCCAGTATTTGCAAGGCCTGGATCAATACCGATTACACGCCGGATTTTAGGAGAATCCTTAACTGGAGAACTTTCAGTCTTTTCAAAAATTTTTGTTCCAGGCAATTCTTCAAACTTTTTCAAAATAAAACCACACTGAAAAATATTTTTTACACAGCAAAAATCATAAGCCATAAAAAAACCACGGGAAAGCCCGTGGTTTTGCAAAACTTTGATTAAAAAGTTAAGGATTACTCCATTTCAAAGTCTTCTGGATATTCAGCTGTGTGGTAAACGTTCTGAACATCATCGTTGTCCTCAAGGCGGTCGATAAGTTTCTGAACTTTTGCGGCAGTATCCTTGTCAACAGCAGTGTAAGCATCCGGAACCATGCCAACGTCAGCAGAAAGTGTTTCAAACCCTTTTGCCGCAAGAGCATCTGCAACAGCAGAGAATGCATCTGGAGCTGTAGTTACAGTAATAACTCCATCTTCGTTTACAATGTCGTCTGCGCCAGCTTCGAGAGCAGTTTCCATAACTTCGTCTTCATTTACTTTTTCAGCATCAAGCTCGATTGTACCTTTGCGCTGGAACATGCGGCTTACAGAACCAGAAGTTCCGAGGTTTCCGCCTGATTTTGTAAAGATATTGCGAACATCTGCGGCTGCACGGTTGTGGTTATCTGTGAGAACTTCAACCAAAACAGCAACTCCGCCTGGAGCGTATCCTTCGTATACAAGTTCTTCGTAAGATGTTGCGCCGTCTTCACCAGTACCTTTTTTGATAGCACGTTCGATGTTATCCTTAGGCATGTTAGCTGCACGTGCCTTAATAATTACAGTACGAAGACGTGGGTTTGAGTTTGGATCTCCACCACCCATTCTTGCGGCAATTGAAATTTCCTTAATGAATTTTGTGAACAGTTTACCGCGTTTAGCATCTGCAATACCTTTTGCATGTTTTATGGTTGCCCATTTACTGTGTCCTGACATGATAACTCCTATAAAAAGCCAATCTTTTTGACTTTATAATATACAAACAAGTTTAGATTTTGTAGTCTAACACAAAACCAAACTGTTATCAACAGCATATTAGCATTTTTATTTTTTCAGCCCTTTTAAGAAAGAACTTGCGGCATTTGAAGCGGCTTGAGAAGCCTTATTTTTTGCAGCATCGCCCGTTTTTTTCTTAAGTTCAGACTGTTTTTGACTAAGCTGTTTTGAAATAGAATCAAAACTGTTTTTCTGACCGTCAAGCTTTGCAGAAATATCGCCAAACTGAGAAATATATTTTTTTGCAGTTTCTGAAGAAGCAATCTGCTCATTCAACTTTGCAGCCACATCTTTTTTCACATTCTCAAATTCGGCATTTGCAACGCTGGAAATTGCATCTGCAAGAAGAGTGTCAAAATTCGTATCCAGTTTTAAACCAACGCCTGATTTTTCGCTAAAAGAAAAACCTGCTCCAAGATTAAGAGACTTGATTGATTTTAGCGCGGTCGTATAAATTCTCGTTGCAGTTTCTGAGCCAAGTTCTCCGCCAGTTACAGCCGCAGGATTCATATTAAGCTTTGCATTTCCAGAAAAACTAAAATCCGAATCCGCAACAATAGATGCGCTGACATTCGATTTTCCTTCAAACTTTGGAATAACGTCCGAAGCGCCTTTTTTTGACAAGTCAAGACTCAAAGGAAAGTTGCTTCCAGAATATCCGGCTTCGACAAGATGCGCTTTTGTTCCTGTTCTTGCGTCAACCGTAAGATTAGCATTATGAACACACTGACTTTTCTTTACGCTGCCCTTTACAATCCAAGGTTCGCCGCGTTTATTCATATCGCTTGAAATATTTGTGGCAAAAAGTTCGATTCCGCTGCCAGAACCATGAACTTTTTCGACAAGAAGTTTCGGAACCGTGTCTTTTTTCCAATAAACGTAACGGCCGGCAAAGCGTTTGCTTTCTTTTTTCGCCTTTTCAACTGCTTTTTTATTGGCATCTTCTTTTTCTTTAGCATTTCCACCCGAAGCTTTCATAGAAGAAGCATAGGAAATCAAATCTTTTAAATACGGATAATACTGTCCCAAAAGAGCGTATCCGGCCTGGTTTATAGAATCGTTCAGAGCCGACTTTGCTTTTTTTGGATCAAGAATAGAAACCTGGGCAGAAAGAAGATTTTTGTCGGAAGCGATTGAATCTTCAAGTTTTTTCTGCAGCTGCTTTATTTTTTTCTGGTCACCTTCAAAAGAAGAAAGAGTCGTTTCCATATCGGCCTTTGCTTTNNNGGTTTTAAGAGAGAAGGAATTTCTGCCGGACTTACCTTAGAAACATTCAAATTTGAAAGCGATTTTGTTGCATTCTGAACTTCTTCAACGCTCTTTTTTAACTCGTCTGGTTTATTTTTCCAGTTTTCGACAAGAACCTTTAATTCCTCCTCGACTTCTTTTGCAACTTTTTGCGACTGGAGATTTTCCTTTATATTTTCTGCAATTGCCGCCGGATCATACATTGTAAAAAGCTCCGTAATTGCTTTTTTTGCGGCGTCAGGATCAGTTCCGATTTTTTCTTTAAGAGAATCATAAAAACCAGTCGAATCGTTTTTCTTTGCCTTTTCCCTTTTATCTTTCGGCTTTATAGCAAGTTTTCCGCTCGTTTTCCGCTCTGTTCCAAGTTCAATTCCTGTAATTTCGATGTTTTGAGCATGAAATTTTGCCTGCAAAAGATTTGTCAGATTGAAATTTAAATCGAGGCGTTTAAATTCAAAAAGATTTTTAAATTCATCATCGCTCGAAGCCTGGGCAAAATTTTCGATGGTAACATGAGAATCAAAAAACTGAATATCTACAGAACCCACATCGCACTTTGCGCCAAAAATTTCCTGCATTCCGCTTGTAATAGCCATTTTTGCAACAGGATTTTTAAAAATAGTTACTGTAATCCCAAGCGCAGCAATTACGGCGGCAACCGCAATAAAAGGAACAACCTTTATTCTGCCTTTGTTTGCCTTAATCTGTTTTGCAAGAAGCTTAAGTCGCTTTATTTCTTTTTTTGTAAAT
>NZ_DLLH01000077.1:12828-13019 GCF_002476655.1 Treponema sp. UBA7567 | reverse complement strand
TAGAGTTTTTTTTCTATTTTGCCTCCAAAATTTTTAGACGAATATGCTTTTTTAAAAATCGAAGGAAGTTTTGAGCGCGGATATTTTTTTTCGATTTTTGGAGCCTTTGTTTTTTTTATTTTTTTAGTTTTTTCAGCCATTACCGCTCTCCCGCCATTGAAGCAATTTTAGAAATCAAAGGAAGTTTATTT
>NZ_DLLH01000077.1:0-12810 GCF_002476655.1 Treponema sp. UBA7567 | reverse complement strand
ACGGATAAAGTCAGCCGCGTATTTTCTCCATACAAAAACAAGAAGTCTTGCAAATGCATAAAGAGGAATATATAGAAGAATTCCGCACAAAAAACTTCCCATTACGACAGTATTGTTGAATTTTGTGAACGCGACAAAAGGAATTTCGATAAGACGCTCAAAAAAAGTCGCAAGCGAAGGAAGCGTCAAAAACCAGTACCCGATGCTGTCAAAAAGACCGTCAAAAGCAGGTGAAACAGCAGAGCCAAGCAAAATCATTAAAAGATAAGAAGGTTTATTTATCCTTACAAAAAGAATAAAAACCAGGACCAAATACCATAAAAGGTTATTCTTTGGCATAAGACCAAGAATTGCGCCGCAGGCAAAGGCATGGGCGATTTCGCCAGGATTTACATTGCCGTTAAAAGCCTTTAAAAGTTTTATAAGTTTATTTAACATGCTTTCATTTTACCACAACAGTTTAAAATGTTACAATTAAATAAAAANNTAAAAAGAATAAAAATCAGGACTTTTATGAAAAATTCTACTTTTATAATTGCAGAAATCGGAACGGCGCACGGCGGAAATTTTGAAAAAGCCGTAAAGCTTATGGACGCGGCGGTTGAAGCCGGATCGGACGCCGTAAAATTTCAATGGGTTTATGCTGACGAAATTTTGCATCCAAACACAGGTTTTGTAGAGCTTCCCGGCGGAAAAGTGCGGCTTTACGACCGTTTTAAGGCTCTCGAAGTAAAAAGCGAATTTTTCAAAAAATGCAGTGATTACGCCCGTTCAAAAAATGTAAAATTTATCTGCTCGCCTTTTGGACTAAAATCTCTTGAAGAACTTTTAAAAATTGAGCCGGACTATGTAAAAATTGCAAGCCCGGAGCTAAACCATTTTCCGCTTTTAAAAGCGCTTGCAGAATACCGCGGCGAACAGAAAAAAAACGGCAAAAAAGCAGTTCCTGTAATAATTTCGAGCGGAGTTTCCGAACTAAAAGACATTCAAAACGCGATTGGTATTTTGGGAACTGAGCAAATTACACTTTTGCACTGCATAACTTTTTATCCGGCTCCCGAAGATGAATACAACCTGCGCGTAATAAAAAATCTCAGCAAAAAATTTGGAATCGGCTGCGGAGTCAGCGACCATTCCCTCGATCCTGTTCTGGTTCCCTGCCTTGCGGTAAGCCAGGGCGCAAAAATGATTGAAAAACACATAACCTTAAGCAAAGAAACCGACGGACTTGACGATCCTGTGGCGCTTACAGCGGAACAATTCGGATTTATGTGCCACACAGTCCACCAAAGCGATGCGGTTCTGAGGCATTACGGAGCTGAACAAGGAGAAATGGAAATAATCAGGCAGATGGGCGAAACTTACGGAAAAGAGCGCGTCGAAAAAATTTTGGGAAGCGGAAAAAAGGAACTTGCTCCTTCCGAAAAACAAAACTACGGACGCACAAACCGGAGCCTGCACTTTATAAACGACATGAAAGCTGGAGAAAAAATAAAAAACGGGGATGTCGCGGTTTTGCGGACAGAAAAGGTTCTAACGCCTGGAATAAGCCCGAAGTTTCTTGAAGAAATTACCGGAAAAACGCTCAAACACGAAGTAAAAGCCGGCTCTGGCGTCAATTTTGAAGATTTTGCTGAATAAAGGCTTAAAAAAAGAAAACGAAACGACAAAAAGGTGCGGACAAAAAAAATATTTATGAAGGGACAAATTCTAGCCCGTGCCGGAACAGCGCGCAAGCGTCCGCAAAGCGGATGAAGCGGCAGCGCAACTGTGCAGGGACGGTCGCAGGCAGGAAATGCGCTCCAATTTTTTTGTTTGTATAAAGTGCTTTTTTTTTGTATCATATTGAATTATGGCTAGTTTAATTCAACCGCGCGTGCTTAAAGGCTTCCGCGACATTTTACCGGAAAACGAAATTGAACGTTCCGGACTTATGGAAAAAATTACAAAGGTTTACCGCTCATACGGTTTTGTTCCTATCGACACTCCAGTTCTCGAATATTCTGAAATTCTTTTGAGAAAATCCAACGGCGAAACAGAAAAACAGGTTTTTAGATTTTTGGACAACGGAAAACGTGATGTTGCCCTGCGTTTTGATCTGACTGTTCCTTTTGCGCGTTTTACCGCAGAACACGAGAGCGAGCTTTATTTTCCTTTTAAAAGATACCATCTTTCAAAAGTCTGGCGAGGCGAAAAACCACAGGCTGGACGTTACCGCGAATTTATACAGTGCGACATTGACACAGTAGGCTCGGATTCGGCTGCGGCTGATTTTGAAATTCTGAGCATTATGCGTGCGGCGCTTGCGGAAATCGGAGTAAAAGACATTACAATTCACGTAAATCACCGCGGGATTTTTAACCGTTTTCTTGAAAAACTCGGAGCTGCAGAAAAATCAGAAGACATTTTGCGTTCAGTTGACAAGCTTGCAAAGGTCGGAAAAGAAGAAGTAAAAAAAGAGCTGGTTGAATATACTCTGTCCGAAGAAAAAGCAGAGCAGATTTTGACATATATTTCCGGCTCTAACGACTTTGACTCGACTTTGAGCATGATTGAGCAGATGGCAGGCGGAGAAGACAGCGACAGCCAGAGAATGCGCGATATTTACAATATGATGAAGGCGGCAGGAATAGAAGCAACTTACGTTCTGGATCCTTCGATTACGCGCGGACTTGATTATTATACCGGCGTTGTTTACGAAACTTTCTTAAACGAACTTCCGTCAATCGGCTCTGTATGTTCTGGAGGACGCTACGACAACCTTGCAGGCCTTTACACAAAAACAAAACTTCCGGGCGTAGGAGCTTCGATCGGGCTCGACCGTCTTCTTGCAGGTCTTGAGCAGCTTGGAAAAACAGGCAAAAAAGGAAGCTATCTCGATGTGGAAATCTACTGCATGGACAAATCGCTTGCCGTTCACTATCAGGGAATTGCAGAAAAATTGCGCCAAAAAGGAATCAACGTAGAAGTTTTTCCGGAAGCGAAAAAAATGGCGCAGCAATATGCGGTAACAGATGCAAAGACAGTTCCATGGGGAATTTTAATCGGAACAAACGAAGCCGAAAAAAATGTTTTGACCTTAAAAAAACTTGCCACACGTGAGCAGTTTGAAAATTTGACGGTTGAGCAGGCGACGGAAAAAATTCTTTCAGAAAAATAGTCTTGAATAATTTTATCTGCCAACAAAAAAAAACATATCAGGAGGAGAAAAAATGGGATTTTTAAAAGATAAGGTAGCAATTATAACAGGCGGCGGAAAAGCAGTTTTGAGCGACGGAACTTGCGGCTCAATCGGATACGGAATCGCCACAGCATACGCAAAAGAAGGCGCAAACCTTGTGATTACAGGACGCAACCTTCAAAAATTAAACGATGCAAAATCCGACCTTGAATCAAAATACGGAATAAAAGTTCTTGCCGTGCAGGCAGATGTAAACGCAGGAGCAGACAATGAAGCGGTTGTAAACGACGTTGTAAAGCAGGCTGTTGAAAAATTCGGCAGAATTGACGTGCTTATAAACAATGCCCAGGCCTCGGCTTCCGGAGTTCCGCTTGCCGAGCACACAACAGACCAGTTCAACCTGGCTCTTTATTCCGGACTGTACGCGGCATTTTACTACATGAAAGCCTGCTATCCATATTTAAAGGAAACAAAAGGAACAGTAATCAATTTTGCTTCCGGCGCGGGATTATTCGGAAACTACGGACAGTGCGCATATGCCGCCGCAAAGGAAGGAATCCGCGGACTTTCGCGCGTTGCCGCAACAGAATGGGCGCCAGACGGAATCAACGTGAACATAGTCTGCCCTCTTGCCTGGACAGCCCAGCTCGAAAAATTCCAGGAATCATACCCGGACGCATTCAAGGCAAATGTAAAAACTCCTCCAATGGGACACTTTGGCGACGTAGAAAAAGAAATCGGCCGCGCTTGCGTACAGCTTGCCTCGCCAGACTTTAAATATATGAGCGGCGAGACAATCACACTTGAAGGCGGAATGGGCCTAAGACCATAAACACAAAAAAAGGGGAAGCCTCCCCTTGCGGCCGCACTGCGTTGCGCCCTATCCCCTCTGCGGGGACACCCCGCAACTCCCCGACAAGTTTGTCCGCCAGGTCGCAGGTGGTACATTCAATCTGATATTCAAAGTCGGTCATAATAAATTCTAATTCAAAACAACAGCATCATCAAAGCAATTCTTGAAGATTAAAAACTTGTCATTTTCGTCGAGTGAAAAATAATTTCTGAATCCAAGTTCCGCATTATATCTTTTTATCACAGAGCGAAACATTTCTCTTTCATTTTTTATAAGAATATTTCTGGAAAGCTGCGCAAACCATTTTGAAATTTCAAAAACATGCTCTGGCAATCCTCTGCTTCCAGAACGCTCATACAATTCTGCAATCTCAGCATCATTCAGTTTTGAATAGATTCTTAAAGATTCTTCTGAATCAGAAAAAAGATAATATCTCCACCATTGTGTCCCAAGATAATTTCTTCTTTCTGAGTAAAAATGTTCTTTTGAATTTCCCCAACGCCAAAACACGACATCAGGCAATAATTGCAAATTTAAAAACTGCCACATAGGAAGTGTTGCAGCGACAGAAGGTGTAATTTTCATTTTTTCATAAATTAAGCTTCCAAGCTCTTTATCAAATTTCAGTTTTAAGGAGTTGTCAATATTATGATTAATATCACCGAAACCGTATTTTCTAGCAAGAGCAATTACATTCTGCCGCAATAAATCAAGCTCCTCATATAAAACCATATCTCCGACACCGGGCGGAACAAGCTTGTTTTCACTTAATGCTTCAAAAACAAAACGGCTGTTTTCTAATTTTTCGTATATTTTTTCCGGCTCATCATCAATTACCGGATAAACTCTGATTATATCTTCGTCATTCATCTTATTCATCTCCAAAAACATATTCCTGAATTGCCGTATACAGAGAATTTCTTTGCTCTTCGCCTTGATTTATCATTTCCTTCAGGGAAGTCAAATCTTTTTCAGGAAAATATTTCTCTTTTACTTCATTCAGAATTTTTGAATAAACAGCGCGTAAAGTAAAAGAATTCTCTTCAAACGACTCTGAAAGCTCATCAAGTCCGTGTTCCTTATCAAGAGCATCAAAAACAATAGTTCTATACACATCAAACATAATCATTTTCAACAGATAATTTGCGGCAACATCATTCTCTAAATCTGAATTTATCTTTTTAAAAAGCGGATGTTCTATATTAAAAAATAAAGTGTATGTCGCATTAAAATTGCTGTCCAAATCAATATATTTTTTGCGGAGATAATACAAAGCTTTTTTTGCAATTCCAGAACGCTCCTTAAAAGAAACTGCTTTTACAGGAAAAAGAGCTTGACCGCCTTCAAGATACAAAAGTTCAGAAGTTCTGAATATAACAGCTCCTTTTTCTGTTGCAAATTCTGTTTTTTCAACAAATTTATCTTCAGACGAGATTGCCAGAACCAAAGAAATTTCTGTGTCGCCCGCAATTTTAGTTCCTGGAACAATGCAAGAAAAATTATATTCTTTCACGCTTTCATTTCTTTTATTTTCATACTTTTGAACAAATGCGCAGCCTTGCAGTGAAGTCCCGTTTCGTCCAGACAAAGAGTTCCATACAATATAGAATGAAGCTTCTGCATTTCTAGAAATAAAAGAGTCAAGCTCTTTTGCTGAAACATATATATTGCAGTTTATTTGCAAATCCGCATTTTTCTTCCAGGATTTTATTTCGTGCGACAAAGGTATTGAACGCCCGTAAATCTGCCATTCAGCCTGAATTATTCCAGATTCCGGAGAAACTGTCTTATAGGTATATATTTTATTGTACATCAACTTCCTCCCAGTCAATTTTCAAATCAAATGAACAGTCTTTTTGGCATTTTATTTTAAAATAGCAAGTTTCCGGGAGTTTAAATATCTTTGGAAGTCTTGAATCTGTCATAGAGAGAGTTCCGTCTTTATCTTTTTTATATGTTCCGGAAAACTTTAGGTAAGTTCCATTATCCTCAAAACTGNNTCCAGCATCCAAAGTTTCTATTTTGGGAACTATATTATTTATCTTGACAGCCTTATCCGTTAAAACATTTATCTTGTATTGAACATAAACATATTTTTCGTTTGTTTTTGAATCGATTTCAATATATGAATTTCCAGTTTTAGTAATTGACGACTTTTTGTTTGATGCCTTTGCTTCTGCTTGAACAGCTGGTTTCAAAGTTTTCTTGGCTCCGCCAACTGGCAATTTATATGGAAGAAGCTTTGCGCCTAAAGTGCGTTGAATCATAACTGAAATATTTGCCGCAGAATCATCAATTTCTTCAAAAGCGCAATTCGACCTTACAAGCAGGTCAATTTTGTTTTCTACAGTTTTCAGATAATTGTGAGGAAACATATCATTTTTATGTTCCCAGCGTGTATGAGTCTGGTTTTCTATTCCCCGAAAATACCGATCTATTTCGCCCTCTGTTTCTCCATTAGAACAAGACTTCGTGTCACAGGCAAAAACTCCAAAACACGTTTCATTAAGGTTCTCTGGTCCGATGTTATACTTTCCATAATAAACAATATTTCCAATCCCCCTCATAAAAGCGACAAGCGGCTGTGAAGTCCTTAAAATTGGCATCAATTCTTCATATTTACTTTTTTTAGGCGAAGTCTTTTCGATGCAGGCAATTCCAAGCTTTACGCTAGGACGTTCCTGGGAAATTTCAATGCTTCTTTTTCCGTCTGCTTTTATCTCTTTCTTTTTTATCGCATTAAGTCTTCTGTAAGCGTTTATAAAATGCTTATAAGGATATATTTCATTTGGATTATCAAGCTCTATCTTTTCATTTTTATAGGCAATATCAAAAATAACTTTTTTCGCAATTATTTTGTTCCAGTACCAATGGACTAAATACTGAGGAATGTCGTATCTGAATATATCATCGATTGTTTTTTCGTTGCCATTTTCGTATTGAGGAAAAAGCCGGGGACGTGCATTTAAAATAAGGATTTTTGTTCCTGTCTGCATTTCGTTAAAGACATTCATGCCGATTGCTTCGGCAATTTCATCTGCAAGTTTTCCTAAAACAGGCGACGCATAAACGCCGCTTTCGTTATCGCTTTGCTTTTTCTCTCCCCACCAGCATCTGTTATCTATTCTTTCATCCATCGAAACAGCGATAAGCCTAGACTGATAATTCGATGCGCTTTCAGATTTTATTCTTGTGTAAATAATTATTGTCCTGGCTTGCGAGTACAAAAAGAACGCCGCTTTTCCAAATCCGTACGAACCTCCGTCATTTGAATAAAGCGATTTGTCATTTCCTGTAAAATAGACAAAATTTGCAAAATTCTGATTTTTCTTTTTCTCTGTAATTCCAGGAAATCCTATCAGGCCAGTAGTATTGGTATCGCTTATCTCAATATTTAGGGAAGATGTTTTTATATATTTCTGTACATTTTTGGCATAGTACGATTCTGAATTTTCTGAATCAAACAGCTTTTGTATGAAAACCATTTGGTCTGAAGAGAAACTGAAAGCCCGAATTGAAAAATTCAAAGGCAAATATTTAGATACAACCTTTCCTGTTTTTTCATCAAATTTTTTTTCTTTTAGCCGGCTGTCAAAAGAATTTTGAACAGCTTCTCTTAATAAGATTTCTGTATCAGTTAAAGAAGAACCATTTAAAGTCTTGGACGCTCCGCTTGCATTTATAGTTCCCATTCCTCGTCTGAACGGCACTTCATCAAACTTAAAGTCTATCATTCTCCACTCCATCCAATGAAATTGTCATATATGTATTGAATTCAATATTCTTATCTTTTGGAAAAACAAGCGTTATCCCGATAACGTCTTCTGCCGCATCCAATGGCAGTCTGCCAGTCTGATTTGATTTTGGCTTACTGTCTTTATCAATCGGATATATGAGCAAAAGCCCAGGCTCAGCGATTCCTTTTTCTTCAAAATATTTATGGCGCTGAAGAAACATTTTTAAAGGCCTGAATTCATCTTTTTCAGAATCAGGAATATCTGTATCAACAAGCATATTCTGCGGCTGGCCCAAAACTTTTATATTTGCTATTGAATCATTTTTGCTTTTAGGATCCAGGCGGCTGCGGTTAACAAGATGGACTTTTAGCTTTGAGCAAATCTGATATTCTCGGCCCGTTTTGTTTTGAATTATTGAGACATTCCAGTTTTGCAAAAAATTTTTGGAATTGATTTTTTCAAGATATTTCAAGATTAAATTTTTTCGGCAAGCATTGTTGGATTCACAAATTTTATAATTTTCAATAAACTGCCGAATTTTAGAAATTGGAATATTCGAATAAATAACACTCCCATTTTTTTCTACTGGAGCTTGAGCTATTCCGTCAAGAAATTCTCTTGTGGCAATCTGATTATGCAAAAGCCATTCTTTATTTGTGCGCTCAAAGAATAAAGTCGATGGTCTTTGACCAGCATAATTTATGCCGGTAATTCTTGCATTCTGCATTGCCAATTTTCTTGTAATTTGAAGAAGAGGAAGAACTCGTATTCTTGGAGCTATCTCATCAGGAGTAAGGCCATTGCCATAATCTGTAAACTGTTCCTGTAACTCGTCTTCCACATCGGCAAGCAAAGAAAAATTTTTTGCTATTTGTTCTGTTGTCCAGATTCTTGGCAAATCTTCATAGCCAATTCTATATCCAAACCAGCGCCCCATTTGCAGCAATGTGTCATATAATTTTGATGTTCTGTAAAAATAGCTTACGATAAGACCTTCAAGTGTAAGACCGCGCGAAAGAGTATTTCCGCCAATTACAATATAAACCTTGCTTTCATCATCAGGATAATGAAGCCTCTCATCCCAAGCTATAGAACTATTGTCAACTACGGTTTCGATTTTATCTGCGGCTTCTAAAATAAAGTTTTTCAGCCGGTTAAAATCAGGGACTTTGTATTTTTCTTTATCTTCTTCGGAATAATTAAAAAGCTGTTTTACAGTTTCAAATGAAACTCTGTCTTTTTCAGAATTCCAAACTTTCTCCATATAACTAAAAAAGTCAGATGGATTTTGTTTTATATTCTCTATAAAAAGCTCAACAGATTTGTTCACAACAGCATGCGTGGAAATTTTTAAATCCACATGGATAAGCATTGAAGAGTGCTTGTTGCTGAAACCACGATAGTATTTGCATGCTGTGGCTAAAATAAAGTAAAATATTGCATTCTTTAATGATTCAGGAACATCTGCATAGTCATTAGACTTTGGATTTATCTCTTCTGTTTCCACAAAATTCACAACATCAAGCAACGGCTCGGGATTATCAGGATCATCATTTGACGAGCCAAACAATTTTCGCGCGCTATAATATTTAGGACTTATAGACAAAGGATAAATAAAGTCTTCTGGATACAGACTGTCTTTTCCAGGCTTTTCATTAAGGACATTTGCAAATGGAGTTGCTGTAAATCCTACATAACAATACTTTTCAAAAATATTTAATATGTCTGTAATCAACGAATTGATAGAGCTTCTTTTTCCTGTTGCAAAACCGTCATTATCAAACTGCTTTGCAACATTCATAGAAGCGTTGTCACATTCATCATCAATGACAAGAACTGTTTCATTTTTCCAAAATGTATCGTTATTTATATTCTGTAAATACTCTTTTAGGCGGCGAAGAACATGAGGATTTTTTTTGAATACAACAAGAACTGGATTGCTGCCGTTTATTTTTCCTTCTATGCAGACATCATCTTTTCCCAATTTGTCAGAACTGTCCGTAAGCAAGTCCCAGCCGCCCATTTTATCAATTCCTAAATCTTTTCTAAACCGGCTTTGAGTCTGATTTCTTAGAGAATTTGTTATTCCTGAAAAAACAATGAAAAACCTGCATCCGCAAGACGCATACATTGAAATAATTGAAGACATCTGGGCAGTCTTTCCAGACTGGACATGACCGTAAACCAATCCTTTTCTTGTTGCATCTTCCTTTGAAGTGTCGAATCTCCGCGGATTTGAAAGCTGGTTTATGATTTCAATTGACTGCCGTTTATTTATTTCAAGACGATTTTTATCCCAGTTCTCAGATTTCATCTGCTGCTCAAAATGGTTCCAGTATTTTGAGTCATACAGTTCAGAAAAAGAAAACCAGCGTTCGTGTTTTGCTGAAATTCCATGAAAATCAGTTTTTAATTCAATTACTCTTCTTGCCTCTAAAATCCATTTTTCTTTTAAGTTTATAAAATCTTCAGGATAATTTTCCTTAAATTCTCTAGCGTTATCCAAAACAATGAGTAAGCTTTTGTCAATAGATTCCCAAGATTCTTCAGGGCGTCTTAATTTCCAGGCCACTATTTCCTGAATTAAATTCTCTTCTTGATGTTTTTCAAAATCATTCATTCTCACTTCGTCTCCGGACATCTATTTTGAAATTTTCTGAATCGTTTTTTGTAATAATCACGCTGTCAAAGCCAAAGAGATTGAGTTTTTCCATTGTCAAAAGCTCGCCTTCTTTAAGGTGAAGAACATCCCGCAAAAGCCATTTTCCTAATTCTTTATTCGGATTTGACATAAGCGCTTTTCCGCCGTCCTGACAGATTTTTGCAGACATTGAAGAACCGTTTGGAAGATGAAGTGTAAATGGAGTATCACGCGGAGGGAAAAAAGCTGGAAAATCATGGTGAATAGAAAGAGGAATCGGGATATAAATCTCATTTGCATCCCGTGCTCTGCCGCCTGCGTTCCATTGGTTCAGACCAGATTTTAAAGGAACTTCTTTTAGTCTTTCTGAATAAAGCGGCAGATATACATAGTCAATTCCAAACCTTAATTGCTTTTTGAAGCTTGCGACTTGCTCGTGGATTACTTTATGAATATTGTAAATATCTGTGTATTTGCCTTCATAATCCTCTGTGTCAATAAGTTTCCGAAGAAGCTCATAAGGATCTTGGATAATAGAAACTGAAATTTCTTGTTTTTCTTTGGAATCTTCAGGAACTTCAAAATGCTTGAACAAAGTACTTTTTGAATAATTAAAATTATAGAACTCTTTTCCGTCATCAAATTGAAGCGATTTTTCCGTGTCTTTTATTACATGAATTTTTTCTGTATTTAAAAGAGGATAGGAAGAGTTAAAAACTGTAAGGCCATTCTCAACCCGGCCGATAATGTGATAGCAGCCATCTGAAATGCCATAAAGCCGCTGCCCTAGCATCATTCTTTCATTGCGTGCGACTGCAAGCTGATAGGCTAAATCATATCCTTTATATTTTTTCAATTCTGAACTTATTGAATTAAATTCTGCGACCTTTTCTGTGCTTGCATTATTTGCCAAAGTAAAAGTTTTTATTCCGACTCCAAACGAGCCATTTTTTGCATCGTAAGCTGTATCTGAGCGCGAAAGATTTTCCGCTTTATAATACTTACAGAAAAGATTTTCAGTAACCCTGTAATGCAAGAATGGAATTGAGCTGTCGCTAAAAAGATTTGAAAGGCGCGCCATAAGTTCAAGCAAGGAAAAATACTCCTTATTTTGTTTCCATTCATCCACAAAATTCATCTCTCATTCTCCCTTACAAATTGAATTACATTTCTTGCGACGCGTTCTATAAGCGGTTCGGTTACGCTGTTTCCTACCTGTTTGTATTTTTTGCTTTGCGCAATGGAGTTTGGAAACCGAAATGGATTTTTTATATCAACTGGAAACCCTTGAAAACCAAGACATTCTTCAGGCGTTAATTTTCTGATTCCTTTTGAAGTTCTAACAATCGGAACATTGTGTCCGCCCTCGCCCATATTCGCTGTCAAAGTCGGGCAAACTCCGCTTTTATTTTCGCGGATATAAACTCTTCGCCACTGATAAACCGTGTTCGGGTTTACAATCACATCTTTCATTTTTTCGTAATAGAGATGGTTTTCTTTGTAAAAAAGATTTTCCGTTTCAACAGAATCATCTATCACATCATGAATATTTTTTGTAAGCTCAATTTTTTCTGGAAACGGAAATTCAAACTGTCCGCTACGAAAATACCGCTCAGGAATTCCAACTTGATTCGGGTCAAAGCCGACTATAAAAATTCGCTCGCGGTTCTGAGGAACATTCGCATATTCACACGGATTCATGATTTTTGAGTCAACGATATAACCAAGCCGATTTTTCAGAACGTCCATTATCTTTGCAAAAGTCCGCCCTTCGTCATGCGACTTCAAGTTTTTTACATTCTCAAGATAAAATGCCTTTGGACGATGTTTCTCCAAAATATCCGCAACATCAAAAAACAAAGTTCCGCGGACATCATCAAACCCTTTTTGATACCCGGCAATTGAAAAAGACTGGCACGGAAAGCCTGCACACAGCACATCGAATTTTTGTGGAATCAAATCTTTCGTTTCCGGTTTTGTAATATCGCCAAACGGAACTTCTCCATAGTTTTCAAAATAAGTCTGCTTTGCGGCATCGTCCCACTCTGAAGAAAAAACGCACTGACCGCCGCAGGACTGCATAGCAAGCCTAAATCCGCCGATACCAGCGAATAAATCAACAAAAGTAAAAGCCGGATTTTTTGGTGTACCAAACGGAACATCAAGTTTTGCATTGAAATCATCTGTTTCTGGAAACTTTGAAACATCAAGTCCGTTTTGCTCAAGAATTTTTCTGTATTTTTCACCAGCAATGGAATCTTGAAGCTGGATATAATGACTTAAAAGCGCGTAGTTTTCATCAAAACTTTTTTCGCCAATATATTTGTCTAAAAATGTGTAGTTGGCTTTTGATTTTTTCCGATGTGTATTCTGTCCCGAAAAAGGTTCGTTTTTCGGG
>NZ_DLLH01000002.1:1210-9051 GCF_002476655.1 Treponema sp. UBA7567 | reverse complement strand
CTGTTCAGGCTCGCCGGCATTACCTTTGCAAACCCAGCCAGATTTTTTTTCGATGTAGGAAATCGTGCCGATGCGCAAAAGCTCGTGGTCGTCAACAATGTAAAATGTTTTCGCCATCTTTCACACCTCCACCGTTATCTGCGTTCCAAAATCCGGCGCGGAAGAGAACGTCACTTTTCCGTTGAGAAGCCTTGCCCTCTCGCAGATATTGCGGACTCCAAAATGGGATTCCTTGGACTTTTCAAAAACGGCACAGTTTATCTCTTTTACAAGCTCCCCGTCCATTCCGCAGCCGTCGTCGGAAATTATGATTTTAAAATGGCTCCCTGGATTTTTTGCGGCCATCGCCCGCGCCGGAAATGCCTTTTTCAATGCCGTTTTTTGTCCGGCGTTTTCGGCAGGCCCGGCGGCCGGTGCGCTTCTCTTAAAAAACACCGTGACTTCGCTTGCGCCCGCGTGATTCTTTATATTCTGCAGCGCTTCCTGCACAATCCGGTAAACATTCAAGAGCCCGTCGCCATTCAAGCAGGAAAAGTCAACACCGTTTTCCGCAATCAGACGGAACTGGAAAGCGTCTCCGAAAATCTTCTTTGCAAAGACATTCACCAAAGAAAGCAGATTGTCTTCTGTAATGCTCGGCGGAGTCAGGTTGTAGCAGAGATTTCTGATTTCCTCAATGTTCTGGTTTTGCGTCTCGATAATCTTAGCCGCTGTGCCTCTGTCAGAAATATTTTCCGCAAGAAGAGAAACATACCGCAAATTCTGCGCGACGCTGTCGTGGAGCTCCCGGCTGATTCTTTTGCGCTCGGCTTCCTGAACCAAAATCGAATGCTGCAAAAAGGCCTGCGAACTGTAAAGCATCTTGTCTTTTTCAAGCCCTTCCTTTATGTTCAGAATGACAAGAGCAGCTCCGCCAATCAGAATCGTAAGCGTAAAATAAATGAAGAATTCGTACAGCTTTTGGTGCGTGTCTTCAAGAGATTCGTTTTTGTTTTTTAGAAAACTCATAAAAACCCTGTCCATTTCGTGAACAGCAAGCAGAATCTCTTCCTTATGGTTTTCTTTTTCCAAAATGAGCGGCCGCAGGCCCTCCGCCAGGGAAATGCAGAGCGCAATCTGATTCTCTGCCAGCTCTTTTAATGCCATGTCGCTGTTAAAGCATTTAGTGTCAAAGCGTTTAAGCGTGCCGATAAAATCCTCAAGAGAGGAGGCGTCCTGCATTGCGCAAAATTCGTTCCAGGAGCCGCAGACTGCATCCGTGCCGTTTTTATCCGGAGCTTTTTGCGCGCATGAAGCGAGAAAAACGATAACTGTAAGAAGCAAAAGGAGTTTTTTCATATTTTCTATACCGAGTCAAAGCCGGCATCCTGCCGCCGCTCTTTACCCCCCCCCGTGCATAATTTTACTATACAGCTTGCTAAGTCCAAAGCCCGAAAAGGTTGTAATCACTCTGTCCAAAACGGTGACGGGAATGCGGCCTATAATTGAGGAAAAAAGGAAATTCATATATTCGTCGCCGTTGAAGGCAAAAATAAATGTGTTGAAATTCCAGTCTTTCTGGAACAGTTTTTGCGCAAACCAATTTATCAAGCCCGAAACAACGCTGCACGCAAGCCCTGCAAGAACCGAAGCGGTAAGAATGTACAGAAAGGTCAGGTTCACGCCCTTCTTGAGATTTTCTTTTTTGCGGATAAAAAGCCAGGTAACAAGAATAATCGTGAACGCGGAAAGCGTGTACAAGAAGACAAAATCAGTTTTTCCATCGCGGATTTTAAGCTTTACGCAGGTAAAGGAAATGAACAGAAGATATTCGATAAGAGAGGCAAGCGGGCCGAACAGAAACAGGGCGGCAATCATAAAAATGGTGTCGAAGAAAAACGGCGACTTTAAGACGTCCTGAAAAAAAGAAGCCGCAAGCAAGTCGCACACGCTGAAAATGAGGATTGTGATGGCAACCGTGAAGAAATGCCTTTTGCCGAATTTTGCAGTGTTTCCGTTCATCATTCATAAAGTATAGCAAATTCCGGCGAAAAATTTCAGTGCGTTTTACGCACCAAAAAAAATCCACGCAAGGTTTGCTTGCGTGGAGAAAATATACGCGAAATAAGTTATTTTCGTGTGTATTTGTTGTCTTCATCATCAGTGAGCGTTGTACCACTGATTGTGCATTTTCTCGTTTTAACTTTGCTCGAATCAAGAGCTTCGAGCGGACAGTTTGAATTGGTGATTGTTAATGAGTTTGAACCAGAATACATTGCCTTCATCATAAGTTCAACCATTGTTGCCCTATTAACTTGGCTTACAGATGTACAAACTACAGTGCCATCTTTTGTCGGGTCACCTGTATAAGTACCCTTCTCAACATCTAGATCCATAGTAACAGTCATACCGTCATCAGTTTCCTTGCTATATATGTGCATTGCATAGGTGTTATCGCTGTAAAAAGTAATGGTCTCAGTTTCGCCGTCAGAATTTGTTCCAGAGTATGCAGCAAGAGATGGGGCTGAGCCTGAGCCGCCGTCATCATCGTCAGAATCAGAGCAAGATGCGAATCCAAATCCAAGCGCTGCGACCGCCGCAAGCACTGCCAATGCTTTTAAAAATTTCTTCATAAGAAACTCCTTAAAAAATTAATATGGCAGTATTTTACAGGGCAAGGGGAGGGGGAGCGAAAGTGCGTTTTACGCACCGAAAATAAATTACCGTGCACAGCAGGAATTTACTTTGCAGCTTATGCGGAAAACTCGCGCACATTATTTCTCATCTTCAAGCATTTTTTTGACATTCTGCGCCGATGAGCCGTTTCCGCTACCGCCAAAACCGTGAATGTAGATTGCTTTTCTTTTTGCTTCCATAGATTTGCCCTTCACTTTTCTTCTGACTCATATCTTTTACTTTAAAAGACTTTCTTGAATTTTATATTCTTTGCACGGCACCATTCCTGATATGCAAGTAAATCTTCGCCCTGTAAAACCCGATTTCCTGGTCCTAATGCCTGACGGATGCTGAATTTTGGTGAAACTTCAATGCAAATCCTATACTTATTCTTGTATTTTGCATACACGATTGTGCAGTATTTTTTGCGAGCCAGTTCTGTATAACACCAGCCCACGCAATTGTGCATTTCACTTCCGACTGTCCTCAGTTCTGCGGAGCTTTGGGCCACATAAAAGCAATAACGGTCTTCATCTTTTACTTCGACAGTTTCAATCTTTCCGTCACCTGTGCGAATCGTAGTCCTGTTTTCGCCGCATTTATAGGCAAGGTCAAGGTGAGGCTGCTCGATTTCAAATTTTTCATCTTTTTCTTGATTTTCGCCAAACATCCGGGCAGAAAGAGCGTTTGCATTCTGTGCTTGCACAATGTCGGCACGGCGAACTAAAAAATCATGCGTATAATCATTGAATCCTTCGCGAAGCACATCTTTCTTTTCTTTATCACTCAAAGCATCAGCGCAAATCGGATAAGAATTTATTCCATCAATAATGACATTGTCTGGAATCTTTTCGTCAGCAAAAAAATTGAAAGTTCTTTCCAGGCTATTCCAAACTGTTTTTTCGGAAGAAATTGCAAGCATATCCCCGACGAATTTTTTTAGCGAAGGGCGAATGCTGTAAGAAATCTCGCCGTCAGAAAAATTTACCATACAAAACTTGAAAAAAGCATAGCAAAGAGGATTAGCGCTTTTTAAAAGAATATTCAAATCAGAAAATCCCAAATCCTTTACCGCCGCATACGAGATGACACCTTCAGGGAAACTCTGGTACAACTTTCGGACAGATTTTGAAGGCTTTATTCCGAGACTGTGAAACATTTCGTTTTCGGCGGTCGGAGTGTTTCCAGAAGAAAGAGTTGAAAAATCCTTATCATACGGATTTAAAGCCCAGTGATGAGAAATTTTATAGAAATTGATGTTGAACGGACTTAGCATATAACCAATGATAAGACTGAAGCCACGAAATTTTGAAGCAATGGTCGGGACTATGCCAAATTCTTTTTTATACCGATCGCCTAAATCCTTTAAGATTTCTTCCGTGATTTCAGGACAAAGGCCGGCTGCCAAATCTTCGCTCTCAAAAACAGATTTTCCATTTTTGGATAAGACTTTACGCTCAAGATTAAGCTCATAAAAATTTTCGATAAGACGGCGGTTCTGCTTTACGACAGTCTGGGATTTTACAAGAATGAGATAATTATTTTTTGTTTTTGCCACATGATAGCCATAATTAAAGATTGAATTTTCATAAGCAAAAGGTCCTTCATACAAATGTCCGCACTGACTTTTAAGAATATTATTTGAAAAGGCGGCGATATATTCCCAGCGATGGCACGAGCGGCAATATACGCTTTTCTGTTTTAAATTTACTATGGTCGGGAAAAGAGACATCGGCTCACAAGAAATTGGTATGTACTTATTAATTTTTGGACTAAATGCCCAGTAGCTGCACTGTGCTCTCATTTTTTTTCTCCAGATTGTTTAAGATTTCACAGTCATATATATCGATTGCCCAGCCGTCTTTTATAGCCCGCTTGATGTCCGTGTAATGAGCAATCACTTTTTCTGTAGGAATAGGAAGCGTCGTGGTGATTTTAGGAACCGTAACCGTCAGCTCCATTCCTTGCCCTCTCTTCTTTTTTGCACTCAAAGAAAAGTCATACATCTCGCGCATTTCAAGCTCGTTTATTTGCAGATGATGAGATGAAACAACTGATATAATTCCGTACCTGCCGTCAAGATTTCGTATTGTGACTTTCGGCTTTGCATTTTGAACCGTTTGTCTTCTGACTTGTTGATTCCACTTATACTCGCCCGATTCCTTGTACTCAACCAGTTTTTCAAACTCTTCCTCAGAATAAAACAGGTGAGTTACATAATAAAGTTTTTTTTCGATATATCCTTTAACTCCTTCTCCGTTATCACTTCTGCAGCTAAAGGAAATATCATAGCCAAAATGCTGGAATCTGAAATTGAACTCATAAGGCGGTTCTTTGGTCACAAAACGAATCGCATCATTCTGAATATCGATGAAAATCTTTGCGCCATCGTCGAACTGGCCTTCAAGCAAGTCCTCGTCTTTTAGTCCGAAATATTTGAAATCAATTTCGTTTTTTTCATTTCCGAATTTTTCGACAAACCTAAGGAACTGCTCGTGGTTCAAAAACTTTATTTCACAATGAGTTGGATTCATTCTGCGCTCTCCATTTTTAGAAACGCCGGTTTCGTCTCTTTGGGAAACCGGCAAACCCGAATCTCACCGGCAAAAGATAGGCGCCGGATTTAGCATTTTGCGATTCAGCCGCAAAACACAAGAATAATATATGGAAAATTCGCAAGAAGTTCAAAAAAGTGTGAAGAAAGCTGAATTTTTTTTCCAGCTCAGAATGTTCCCTGGTTAAAAAGGAATGTCGTTAGCCTGAATTTCGAGTTTTNNGTTTTATGATTTTATGTCATTTTTGCTTTTCATTCTCAAATAAAAACACCGCACCGCTGCGAGCCAAAAAGACTTATAGAGGTGCGGCATTGTATTTTGAGAATATATAAATTGTCTGAGATTTGACAGATTTTAAAGCACAGAAAGCGCGAACAGAACTTGAATTCATACCATCTATTGTTTGCATTTTTTTTCTGTGCTCCTCGTGCAAATTTTTATGAGTACTTACAAGTTACAACACAATTTTAATAAAAAACAGTGCGTTTTACGCACCGAATTTTTTATTTCAGAGGCTAACAAGCTTGTCTTCCCGGCTGTATTCAGCTGCAATATAAAGAATCCATTATCTTTTTTTGACATTCAACGGAAGGCTTTTTCATCTCCAGAAGTTCCGCTTCAAGCTTTTTCTTCGTCTCCGGGCTGACACACCTGAAGATTTTGCTCTGGATTTCATAATCACAAAATGCGATTGCCTGTGCAAGGAAATCAAGGTTTTCCTCGGCGATTTTCTTCACGGTAATATCATCAAGCCAAACAATGTTCTCAAAGTTCCCGGAAAGATAGACTTCCATCGCTGTATGTGCCCGCTGTTCTTTTTGCTCACTGCTCTCTTCGAGTCTGCGCAAGTATTCCGCACGATTTTCATCATCCCGCTTCTCAAAGTCTGACATTAGCTTTGCGCCAAGTTCTTCGCCAATCATTGAGGCAAGTTTCATCGCAAGGACACGAGGATTCGCCCCTTCATAGATTGAATGCACGCCCTCCGCCGCCATCATCAGCGCAAGTTTTTCTTCGTCGCCGCCTAGTTTTTGGGAAGAAGCGATTGCATAGAAGGCGATTTTCTCAATATCGGATATTTCAACACCGTCACAGATGTCCATAAAAAGATTTCGTATAAAATTTCTACCATACAAAGAGATTTTTTGCGGAAAATCCTCTCCCGCAAAATCATTGAAGGCCTGCTCAGTATCCATATCCGCTTGCAAGGAAAGAATTCCTTCACGGCGGGAACGTTCGGCCGTGTTTATCAAAAACCATGCCATGCCAAGCAAAGTCTTTTCGTACTCAGGCTTTGCGGGCGGTAAATTGTAGAAGATTGCCATTTATTCCTCCAAAGATTTTTTCATGTGTTCAAAGGGACGGTTTTATTTATTTTCCCGATAATTGATTTAATGGCATAAAGCACAACAGAAAATTCATCCTTAACAATGATTTAGAAAAAGACAATCGAATCGTTGCCATTCACATCTCTGCGATTGACGATAAAATCTGTAAGTTCTGCGGTCATTTTATCTCCTACTCAAAATTAAAATCTGCCAAAGTGTTTTTTCTTCGAGGATGTCCGGGTCTTCGCTCAAAAATCTTCCGAAATTCTTCCATCGCAGGATCTGTCTCCTGAAATTTAACACGCAATGGCGGTCTGGAAACTTTAGCTGCATCGTTTGCTGTCGTAGAGCCATCTCTTCCTTTGCCGAACACTTTTTTGTGTCCTTCCTCGCTGAACTGAATCGTGCAGTATAAAAATCCACGAATCTCATAAAACCCAAGCTCGTAATTCACAACTTCATCAGGAAAAAGCGCTTGCATAGTTTCAGTATAAAGCCTTTGCACTACATCTTTATCCCATTTTACAAGCATTTCGTCCAAAAGAATGCTGAACTCTTTTAGGAACACGCCAAGTTTTGCCTTACCAGTGCAGAACGGCGGAATGGCTATCGTGCAAAAAGGGTAATCATCTGGCGATAATGTCAGGCTTCTGTCTTCATATTTTCCCTCGTAAAAATTGAAATCAGTTTTAATCGCAGTTTCGCAATCCTCAATGTAAAAATCCGTAAATTGATATATTCCTTCATTATATGGAAACAAGATTCTTCACCTCCTGTAATTGCAAAATTACTCTGTTTTGCCTTCGTTTAGCGGCACGAACACCGTGTGCACTGATTTTTTGTCCTTGGTCATAGTCCTGTACAGGACTCCGCCGAACACTCTGATGACATCGGTATAGGGAGAAGCTGTTTCGTCAGTTCCATAGTTCAATGCCGTTCCGTCATCTAAAAGCTCTACATGGCCAATTCTCTTTTTTTTAAGTTCTTCAAGCTCTTTGTTCATAATTTTTCTTCCGCTCTAATAATATATGGAAAATTTGCAAAAAGTTTAAAAAAAAGGTGATTTTCCCACAATTCGCATAGCAGGTGGTTTATTATAAAAATATTCCGCTTCGCTATTTGGACGATTAAAAAAACTCCTTCGCCAAAAACAAAACTTTTTACAAGCGAAGGAGCGGCTTGCCGCCGATAAACTTCTATGATGTCCGCTAGTTTTTAGAGCGAGCGAATTGCAAGCGCATAGGCATAGCCTGTACTCGAAATGAGTTCAGGCACATAAAAAAAACTTAAAAATTTGATATAA
>NZ_DLLH01000002.1:0-1107 GCF_002476655.1 Treponema sp. UBA7567 | reverse complement strand
TTATTTTAAAATATAGTTACTATATTTACTCAACATAGTGGGTATATTTTTTTAATCTTAAAAACGAAGATTCCGCACAAAAAAAGCGGAGCTTTTACGCTTCGCGTCTTGCTTAACGAGTTCCGAACTAGCCGAAACTCGCACATATTACTTCTCAATTTCTGTGCACTTTAGATGCAAGTCATCCAACTGCTTGCGGACCGCGCCACACCGCTCCCTGCCCTAACATAATCCTTGACCTTGTAACACTTTAGTGTTACATTTTTATTATGAAAGAATACTTAGCCTACAAAGGCAATAAATTCATCGTGGAGTGGTATTTCACAAAGAAGGGTGAAAGCCAGCCGTTAGAGTTTTTTAACACCTTATCCATGACTGAACAACAAAAATTCTTTCATCTATTAAAACGAATTGGAGATTTTGGCTTCATTTCTGATATAACAAAATTCAGAAATGAAGAAGACGGAATATATGCTTTCAAGCCTCAGCCAAACAGATTTTTATCTTTTTTCTTTGAAGGCGGAAAGATAATTATTACAAATGGCTTTGTCAAAAAGAGCCAAAAACTGAAAAAACAGGATAAGGCTTGTGCAATATCTGCACGAGAAGATTATGCTAAACGAGTAAAGGAAAGAAACTATTATGACAAAGACTATGAGTACATTTGACAGAATGATGGAAAATCCAGAATGGAAATCCGGCTTTGAAAAATCCTATGAAGAATTCCTTATCTCAGAATTTATGTGCGAGCAAATGAAAAACGCCGATTTAAGCGTCCGCGAACTTGCGGAGCGTGCTGGCGTTTCCCCTACAACAATCCAGCATCTTCGCACAGGCAAAGCAGAAAATGTAAAGGTAAAAACGCTTATGTCGGTTTTACATGAATTAGGATTCAGTTTGAAGCCAGTTGCAACGCTGCATTGAAGATTGAATCGCGAATCACAAACGGAATTCCTGCAAGCTATTGCAAGTTTGTTATCTTCCGCACAAAAAAAGCGGAGCTTTTACGCTCCGCTTTTGTTTTATAGCATTTTATTTTTCTGGGTCAGAAATCGTGATATGCAAATGCCGCAATCCGCTTCGCGCCTTGCTTACCGAGTTTTCCCT
>NZ_DLLH01000076.1:16547-17009 GCF_002476655.1 Treponema sp. UBA7567 | reverse complement strand
ATAATGACAGTAAAATTTAAAGCTCGAAATTAAGGGTACATTGCTTTTTTGCGTCAGGCTATGGAGCAGTGGCGGCGGATTGTTTTAACAATGCGCCGACAAAGACCGCAGGCGCGCCATTGCGCGCCGAGGACTTAGAGCGCAAGCGAACTGCGCAACAGCCGGCCGGCGCAAGGCGCCGGAGACGCCCTGAATTTTAATTTCAAGCATTTTTTTGTCCGTGCAAAAAATTTTATGTCTTGCCTGGCGCGCTTTTTGCCTGTTCGAAAACTTTTATGCTCTCCCCAACACACTTTTTGCTTATTCGAAAACTTTAACGGCCTGCCCAACGCGCTTTCTGCCCGTTCGAAAACTTTTATGCTCTCCCCAACACACTTTTGGCTTATTCGAAAACTTTAACGGCCTGCCCAACGCACTTTCTGCCTGTTCGAAAACTTTTATGCCTTGCCCAACGCACTTTCT
>NZ_DLLH01000076.1:13159-16443 GCF_002476655.1 Treponema sp. UBA7567 | reverse complement strand
CTGCCCGTTCGAAAACTTTTTTGTCTTGCCCGCGCGTGATTTCTGCCAATGCGCTTTTAGTCGGCAGTTGTTGCCGGCACAAGATTTTTTGCGTCGACAGGATCATCGTCAACAAACTGGCTTCCGCCAGAAGCATACTGCAAAACCGGATCAACCGGACCTTTTTTAGTCCAAATTTTTCCGTTTTTCATTTCGTCCGGGTTTTTTCCAATCGGCGCATTAGAAAGCAAAAGCTTTACGCGGTTCAGCTGGTTTACTTCCGAAGCTCCAGGGTCATAGTCGATTGCGCTGATGTTCGACTGAGGGAAATGCCTTCTCAGCTCTTTTATCATGCCTTTTCCGGTAATGTGGTTTGGAAGGCAGGCAAAAGGCTGGACGCAGGCAATTGAAGGCGCCCCGGAATGAATAAGCTCAATCATTTCTGCGGTCAAGAACCAGCCTTCTCCGCTTATGTTTCCAATCTGGCAAATTCCTTCAACTGATTTCATCATCTCCCAAATGTCGGTCGGAGTTGTAAAGCGGCGGCTGCGTTTTAGGCAGCGGTTTATGTAATATCTGTAGAAATTCAACAGCTTAATAATCAGTTTTCCGGTTTTTTCTTCTTTTTTAGGGAACGCGAGCTCTTCGTGCCTGAATTTTCCATCGGCCATTGTGTAGTAGACAAAATCCATAAGATCCGGCATTACACATTCCGCGCCTTCATTTTCGATTACTTTTACAAGGTCGTTGTTTGCTGTCGGATGGAATTTTACAAGGATTTCTCCTACAACACCAACCCGAGGCTTTTTAACCGGAAGAATCGGAAGCTTGTCAAAATCACGCACAATTCCGCGGATCATTCTGTGATAGCCCAAAATTGAAAGCGATTTTAACTGTTTTGTAACCTTCTCATTCCATTTTTCATAAAGAGCGTCTGCGCTTCCTGGAACAGCTTCGTAAGGACGGACTCTGTACAGAACGCGCATAAAAAGGTCGCCGATAAAAGCAGCCATCATTGCGCGGTGAACAAGCGGCAAAGTAAACTTAAAGCCCGGATTTTTTTCAAGTCCGACTGTATTGAGAGAGATTACAGGAATCTGCCCCCAGCCTGCATCGTTCAAGGCACGGCGGATAAAACCGATGTAGTTTGTAGCGCGGCAGCCGCCGCCAGTCTGCGTGATTAAAAGGGCGGTTTTGTTGAGATTGTACTTTCCGCTTTCGAGCGCGTGCATCATCTGGCCGGCGACAAGAATCGACGGATAGCAGGCGTCGTTATTTACATATTTTAGTCCGGCGTCTACGGCTTTTGGATCGACCGCATCAAGCACAACAAGCTTGTAGCCAGAATACTTGAACGCCGCTTCCAGAAGCCTCATGTGAATCGGCGACAATTGAGGACAGAGAATTGTATATTCGTCCTTCATTTTTTCTGTAAACACAACGCGCTGGTAAGCAGAAGATTTTATCGTCACCTTTTTTCGAGAACGCTGACGGGCTTTTACGGCGGCAATAAGAGAGCGGATACGGATTCTTACGGCTCCAAGGTTTGAGCCTTCATCAATCTTTATGAGAGTGTACATCCGGCTTTTTGCCTTCATGATTTCATCAACCTGGTCGGCTGTTACAGCGTCAAGACCGCAGCCAAAAGAAGTAAGCTGCACAAGCTCAAGGTTCGGCATTCCTGCGACAAAATTGGCGGCGCGGTAAAGACGGTTGTGGTAAACCCACTGGTCAACTATGCGAAGAGGACGCTCAACAGAACCAAGATGCGCAACTGAATCTTCTGTAAAGACAGCAAGGCCAAGTCCGTGAATCATTTCCGGAATTCCATGGTTGATTTCCGGATCAAGGTGATAAGGACGTCCCGCAAGAACAATTCCGTTTCCGCCGCTTACAACAAGCTGCTCAAGCGCTTCTTCCGCCGCCGTCTGAGTGTCCGCCTTAAACTTTTCCTGCTCAATCCAGCCGGCGTCAATGGCATCGTAAACCTGCTTTTCTGTCAAAACCGGATAATAAGTGTGAATTTCTTCATAAAAACGCTCTTTGAGACGGGTTTTGTCGTAAATCGGCAGGAACGGATTTAAAAAGAGCAAATCTTTTGAATTTATTACGTTGTCAAGGTTGTGTTTTAAAACTTCCGGATATGAAGTTACAACCGGACAGTTGTAATGATTTCCGGCGCCCGCATCTTCCTGTTTCTCGTAAGGAATGCAAGGATAGAATATGAATTTGCATCCCATTTTTAAGAGCGACTCGATATGGCCATGGCTGATTTTTGCCGGATAACATACAGATTCAGACGGAATGGAATCAATTCCGCGTTCATAAATCATTTTATTTGAGCGAGGACTGAGTTTTACCTGGAATCCCAATTTTGTGAAAACTNNAAACCAAAGCGGATAGTTTTCGTACATATTGAGAACGCGAGGAATTCCAACGCTTCCCATAGGAGCATCTTCCGGTTTTAGAGGAACATAATAGTTGAAAAGGCGTTTGTATTTCCAGTCAAAGAGGTTTGGAAGCTCAATGGAAGATTCTTCAACACCGGTGTTTTCTTTGTTTGAGCCGTCAACAGTTTTTGTGTCCTTAAGTTTATGGCGTTCAAGACCTTTTTCGCAGCGGTTTCCTGTAATAAACTGGCGCTTGTCGTTTCCTGCGGTAAATGTATTGATTGTAAGAAGACAGTTGTTCTGGCAGCCGCCACAACGAGTAAGCTCAAGCTCAACCTTAAATGAATCAAGCTGTTCTGGAGTCGCAATGTTTGAAACTACCTTTGGAGGAGTCCAGTTTTTTTCCTGTCCAGGCTTTGGAGCTGTCAAATCGCACCACTGGTCGTAGGCAATCAATGCTGAACCGTAAGCGCCCATCAAACCTGCGACGTCCGGCCTGAAAACTTCGACACCGGAAATTTTCTCAAAAGCGCGGAGAACGGCATCATTGTAAAAAGTTCCGCCCTGAACAACAACTTTTTTTCCGATTTCTGAGGCACGGCGCAATTTTATAACCTTAAAAAGCGCATTTTTGATTACCGAATATGAAAGTCCGGCAGAAATGTCATCGATTGTAGCGCCTTCTTTCTGAGCCTGCTTTACACGGCTGTTCATAAATACAGTACAGCGGGAACCCAAATCGACTGGCTTTTTAGAAAGAAGAGCTTTTTGCGCAAATTCTTTTATGTCGAGATTCATTGAATTTGCAAAATTTGCAAGGAATGAACCACAGCCGGCAGAACAAGCTTCGTTTAACTGAATTGAAGTGATTGCGCCGTCTTTCATGCGCAGACACTTCATATCCTGACCGCCAAT
>NZ_DLLH01000076.1:0-13125 GCF_002476655.1 Treponema sp. UBA7567 | reverse complement strand
ACGCGGCGCGATAGTGAGTGATTGTTTCTACTTCGCCAGCATCAACTCCGAGTGCCGCCTGGAAAAGCGCCTCGCCATAACCTGTCGAAACAGAACGCGCAATATAGCAGTCTTTCGGCAAAATTTTATAAAGAGTTTTTAAAACGCGGACAGCAAGCTCGACAGGATTTCCTGCATTTACATCGTAGAAATCCCAGAGAATTTCGCCTTTTTTATTGATGAGAACGGCTTTTGTTGTAGTTGAACCGGCATCAAGACCGAGAAACAGAGGGCCGTGTTCATCTGCAAGTTTTCCGCGCTTTGCCTTGTCCTTTGCATGGCGCTCACGGAAAATTCTTAAATCCTCTTCGTCCTTAAAAAGCGGTTCAAGGCGCTGAACTTCGTTTAATTCCGCGCCATTGAGATTTTTAAGGCTGTCCTTAAACTGAGCAATAGTCAAAAACTGTTTTGGAGATTCTGCTCCTACACATGAAAGTTTTTTTTCTGCAGAATATGCCGCTCCGGCAGCAACAAAAAGCTGAGAATCTTCAGGAACGATTGTTTCTTCCGGAGTAAGCTTTAATGTTTCGATAAAGCGCTGACGCAGCTGATCCAGAAAGTGAAGCGGCCCTCCCAAAAACGCCACATTTCCGCGGATTGGTTTGCCGCATGCAAGACCAGAAATAGTCTGGTTTACAACCGCCTGAAAAATCGAAGCGGCAATGTCTTCGCGGCGGGCGCCTTCGTTAATAAGCGGCTGAACGTCAGTTTTTGCAAAAACACCGCAGCGGGCGGCAATCGGATAAATTGTTTCGTAACCGGCCGCAAGCTTGTTAAGACCTGGCGCGTCGGTTTCNNCCGGAAGCATCAGTTTCCAAAAGAGCTGCCATCTGGTCAATAAAAGCTCCAGTACCGCCGGCACAAGTTCCGTTCATGCGCTGTTCAACACCGCCGGTAAAATATGTAATTTTTGCGTCTTCTCCGCCAAGCTCGATCACAACGTCTGTCTGAGGAATGAGTTTTTTTACAGCAGTTGTGGCTGCAACTACTTCCTGAATAAAAGGAATATTAAGCCACTGAGAAACAGAAAGACCGCCAGAACCTGTAACTTTTACAGAAACAGTATTGTTCTCACCCAGTTTTTTTTCAACTTCTTCCAGAGCCTTTGTAACAACCGTGATAATTGTATTGCGAATGTCTGCACGATGGCGCTGATAATCGCCGTAAATCACTTTATCGTTTTGATCAAGACAAACGACTTTTACAGTTGTAGAGCCAACATCAATACCAATACGGATTGGAGTTGACGCAGGAGTAAATTTAACATTGGAAAGTTCCATCAAGTACCTCAAATTTTACGGATGTATATATATGAAAAGTTATAAAATTTTTTATTTTTAAGCTTCTGATAAATTTAGCACTTATATTTTGAAAATTCAACAGATTAGGCAAATTTGCCGCTTTTATAGTAGAATTTGAATGTTTTTACAAAAAACTTACGCCTGATTGCAGCCGCGCGAAGCGTTCGACTTGTCGAATGAAACGGCGGAAAGCAGGTTAGAGCAAAAAATGCCGTCCAAATTCTATTTTTTTTGATTTTCTGGCGCTGGAATCACAAAATAAACGCGCGCTCCTGCCGAAAGCACGTCTAGATTAAAGTTTTTTGTTGTATTTTTTGGAGCGGCGGTATAGTTTTGGGCGTTTTTTGTTACTGTAAGTTCGCAAAGAATGCGTTTTCCGTCGCGAATTTGCGCGTCAAAAGTTTGAATTTCTGGCGAAACAAGGTCTTTGGCTGAATTTGCAACATAAAGTTTTAGATTATTCTTGTCCGAAGAATTGATTATGCAAGCATGGGCCGGGAATGTTTTGTCTGAAAGGCAAATTTCTTCAAAAGCGTCTTGAAATTCTGAAATCTGGGCATCTTTTTGTGAAATTTTTGTTTTTAAGCCATCGATTTGAGTCTGCATCTGGTTTTGAGCCTGCGCCATTTCTGTCGTAATCGAAAAAGCCAGACGCTGCATTGCCGGAACGTAATGGCGGATTGTGTTTTCGAGAGGAATTGTTGAAAAACGGTTGGCAATCGTGTTTAAGTCGTCGAGATAAACTGCGGCATTTTTGACGGAAGAAGAAAAAACTTCTGACGGCGACTTGAATTGCGAAAGATATTCTGAAGGTTCAAAACGAGAATTGAACTGGATTGCGGCTGTTGATACCGCATTTTTTGGAATTCCCGTTTCTAAAATTATCTTGTCCTGAAGCGCAGACTGGCTGCGTGCGTCCGGGTCGAGAAGGTCGATTTTTGCCTGATATGTTTTTCTGACGTTTTCGACTGCTTCGCGTTGCTGTTTTACGGCTTCGCGTTGCTGCAAAATCATCTGAGTTTTTAATTCACTTATGCGATTCTGGTATTTTTTTTCGAGGTTTCGAATTTGAATATCGTTTAGTTGTTTTTGGCTGTCGAGAACAGCTTCGTCTGCCTGGGCTGCAGAAAGTTTTTGCGGGTCGTAGCCTGAAAGTTTTTCCTTAATTTCTGCAATTTTTGCGTCGGCGGCCTGAATTTCCGGCTCGTATTTTCCGCGTATGCTTTTTACAGAATTTTTGTATTCTTCCTGAATTTGCAAGGTTTTTCGGGCAATTGCATCTTTGCTTGAAACTTTTGAAACTGTACGCAAAACATATAAATCATTTTCGCGTTTTTGGTCGGCTGCGTTCAATTCGTCATCGCGCTGAGAAACGAGCATTTCTTTTGCCTGAAGCGCGTTTGCATAAAGAGATTCTGTTCTTCCGGCAGAATTGAGAAGAGCACGAAGATTTAAATCGTTGAAAGTGTCGATATTAACCTTGATTTTTCTGTTTTGAGAAGTAATAAAAAGCGTAAGTCCGGCAACTAAAAGGGTTACGACAACGGCGCACACGCAAAGAATTATGACTACAGAACGGTTTTTGTGCTGTTTTGTACGCGCATATTCTTCTTCGAGGTTGTATTGCGCCGCTTTTGAGTAACTTAATTTTTTTAATTCGTCTTTTAAGAAAAGCTGAACTTCTTTGTGAGTTTTAGCTTCCTGAAGTTCGTTTATTTTGTTGTCATTGTCCATATTCCCATCCAGCCGTCAGGAGCCTTGAGCTTGCCCATTCTTTCCAAAAAGACCTGAGCTGCTTCAAGTCCGCAGTCTTTAAATGATTTTCTGGCCGAGTTCCAGTCGCCTGAGTAATAGGCAGAAAGCGCGGTTTCGAAAAGTCCAAATTTTGTTTTTAGCTCAGGCTCGCCTTCTTCAAGGCTTACAGGGAAAAATATTTTTTTTCCTTCTGTTTTGCCTTTTACCTGAACAGTGTCAATTTCGTAGAATGTGTATTTGTCCGAAAAACTTTCAACTTCGTTTTTTACGTATTCAGAGCAGATTACAGGAAGATGATAAATTCGCGTCAAACCTTCAAGACGGCTTGCTGAGTTTACATTGTCGCCGATTACAGTGTTTGTCATGTGCTCGTCTGAGCCGATATTTCCGTAAAAGACGTTTCCGCCGTCAATTCCAACTCCAACGTCGATTAAAACAGCCTTAAAAACCCGGTCTTCGGCTTCGGTCAAAGTCCGTTCTTTTTCGATTTCTGTCCGGCGAAGAATCATTTTTTCGCGCAGCTGCGCCGTCAGTTTTGTAATGTTCCAGGCCGACTCCACAGCCTCAAAGGATTTTTTCTTTGAAGAAGCAGTCCCGTAAATGGCAAGAATTGCATCTCCGATAATTGAACCGATTACTCCACAGTTTTCATGGACAGCGTGAATTACACGGTCGTAATGAACGTTTAAAAGGTCGATTATGTCGTTTCCGAGAGTTTCCGTTCTGTAAGTAAAACTTTTTATGTCTGAAAATAAAATCGTCAGGTTGCGTCGTTTTCCTTCAAGCCGAATTTGATGCTCGTTATAAGCTTTTGCCACAACGTCTTTAGAAACAAATTTTTGAAAAATTCCAAGAAGATTGCTGATTGTCGAAGAAAGTGAATTAAAACTTGCCGCAAGATAAGTTATGTCATCGTTTGGAGAAGAAGACAAATCGATTGTTTCGAGTTTTTGATTTTGCTGCATCTGGTAAAGGCTGCTCGTGATTTTTTTGACATTTGCAAGAATTTTTCCAAAAACCTTAAAACCTACGATTAGAAAAGCAACCAGAAGAATAAAAATTATGAGTGAAATTACGGCAAGAACGACAAAAGTCGAATGATTTGTGTCTGCGCGGGATTCGCCTCGGATAAAGTAGCACTGCCAGTCTTCCTGATATTTGTAAACTCCAAAATACGAACCTTTTTCCGTCTCAAAATTCAAAGAACCGTCAAAAATTCCATTTTCATAATCTGAATTTATCCGGGCAAGAGCAGCTTTGTCAAAAAAACTGTAGTCTTTTTTTTCTTGTTGCTCAGTTTCGCCAGAATTTACATTTTCCGGTTTCTGAGCGTCGTCAAGCTGAGCCTGAAAAATTTTCTGCTCGTCTGTTTCTGTGCCGTCAGCATAAACTTCAAAAAGAATGTTTCCTTGCCTGTCGATTGCAGCCGCAAAACTCTTTGGAAAATCAAAGCCTTTTTTTGAAACGCTCTTCAACGCTTCAATACAAGTCTGTCTCTCGCCGTTAAAAGAAAAAATCTGATATTGATTTCCTGCGGCTGAATACAAATCTTTGAGCTGGCTCACCATAATCGTATTGTTTAAATTGATAATTTGCTTTTGGCTCAAAAGTAGATTGATTGTATTTGTTGTGAAATTTGAAAGCAATAAAAGAACTGTAAAAACTGCGACAATTTTTAAGGAAATTGGTACAATTCTTGTCTGGCCGACCTTTTGAAAAAATTGTTTTCTGGACATTTTAGATTTTCCCCAGTTTTTAGTATAAAACCGCAATCTTAAAAGCGCAAGAAAACGAATAAAAAAATGTCATTGCAAACACCAGGTTAAAAATATATTCTCTATAAGTATGAATACAGAAAACAATTCTCCTGCAAAAAATATTGCGGCCGGACAAAAAAAATCAAATACAAAAAAATCACTTCTTGCATCCGGGCTTTCTCTCTCATTTTTTACGCTTTGCTCAAGAATTTTAGGACTTGTCCGCGAAATGACAAAAGCCTCTTTTTTAGGAACTTCAAAATTTGCGGACGCATTTGGAATTGCTTTTATGATTCCAAATCTTTTGAGAAGACTTTTTGCCGAAAACTCAATTTCTGTCGCTTTTATTCCGACTTTTCGAGGGTATCTTGAAGATTCTGCAGATTCTGGAAAAAATTCGGACGAATTAAAAAAAACAAAGGAATTCTTAAATTCAACAATAACACTCATAAGCTTTTGCACAACCGTTGTTGTAATCCTTGGAATCGCGTTTTCTCCGCTGATTATTCCGTTTTTTTTAGACGCGTCGGATTCTGTTTTAACGGCGGAAGCAGTTCTTCTTACGAGAATAATGTTTCCTTACCTTTTTGTAATTTCGGTCGCAGCTTTTTTTCAGGGAATTTTAAATGGCGTAAAAATTTTCAGTCCTTCAGGTTTTACTCCAGTTCTTTTTAATTCAATTGTAATTGCCTGCACTTATATTTTTACTCCGATCCTTACAAAAAATGTCGCCGGCGCAGAACTTCGCGCACAAATGGCAGCCCGCGCAATGTCGCTCGGAGTTTTGATCGGCGGTTGTGTCCAGGCAATTTTTCAGCTTCCTTTTGTAATAAAAACCGGCTGGTTTTGCCATTTTACTTCGCTCAAAAAAGCGTTTAAAAACCCTGGCACTAAAAAAGTTATTGCGCTTGTAGGTCCGACAGTAATTGGAATGGCTGCTTATCAGCTGAATGATGTGATTTCGACGGCTCTTGCAGGAAAAGCAGGAACAGGAATAGTTTCTTCTCTCCAGTACAGTCTGCGCCTTCAAGAACTGATTCTAGGAATTTTTGCTGTTTCGATTGGAACCGTAATTTTGCCGGATTTGAGCGGACTTGCAAAAACACAAAAATGGGAAAATTTTAACAGGCTTCTTTCGCAGGCAATCAAAATTATCGCTCTGATTTCGATTCCAGTAACTTTTTATTCGCTTGTATGTGGCAAAGAAATTATTTCTCTTGTCTATAAATCGAAAAATTTTAATGATGAATCAGTTCATCTTACTCTTGCGGCATTTCGATTTCATATTGCAGGACTTTTTTTTATTGCAATGAACAGAGTTGTCGCTCCTGCTTTTTATGCACAGGGAAACACAAAAACCCCTACTCTGGCAGGAATTTTTGGACTTGCAATAAATATGATTTTTGCGCTTATTTTGATAAAACCTATGAGCGGAGGAGGAATTGCTCTGGCGCTCACCCTCGGAAGCCTTGCAAATTCCGTTTTGCTTTTTGTTTTTCTTAAAAAAAATGAACAGATTGACGTAAAAGCCGTTGTCGGCGGAACAATTTTGTATTCGCTAAAAATTGCCGTGCTTTCGATAATTGCAGCAGTTCCGGCAATTCTCGTTAAAAACGCGACATCTGCTTTGTTTGCAGGCCGCGGAAGATTTGTAGAATTTGGAGGAGCAGTAATTTTGACAGCAATAGTTTTTGCTTTTGCAGGAATTTTACTTTTGCTTATAACAAAAGATCCTATGCTTGCAAGCGCTAAAAATATGGTTCTAAAAAAAGTAAAAAAATAATTTGAAGAACAGTTTTCAATAAACAAACCGTCCGAACAAAAACAAAATTTATGTTAAAATACAATTTGATTTAGGGAGATAATTCTAAATGAAAAATTACACAAAAGATGAATTAAAAAAAATATATGCTGCCAGACGTGAAAAACTTTTTGCATTTATGAAAGAAAACAAAATCACTGCGGCGGTTTTTGAGGACACCGAAGGCCGCAGAGACTTGAGCGTCCGCTATTTTACCGGACATCCTTCGGACGCGCTTTGGATTTGTTCTAGCGATGGAAAAAATGCGCTTGTTCCTTGGGACGAAAATCTTGCAAAAGAGCGAAGCGTTGATGTTAAAATCGTTCCATATAATAAGTATGACAGAAAAAATATTGAAGCCGTTCGGGAAGTTTTAAAGTCTTTCAAAAAAAATGATCCGCGCCTCAAAGTTGAAGTTTCGCCTGCAACTCCATATCCGCTGTTTTTAAAGTACGTAGACGCGTTGCAAGGCTGGGACGTTTTGTGCAGAGAAAATTCTGTTCATGACTATGTGCTTTCTCTGCGCGCCTGCAAAGATGAATACGAGATTGAATGTACAAAAGAAGCGGCAAGAGTCGGAGACATGATAATCGAAAAAATCGAAAATGGAATTGATGACGGCTCTATCAAAACAGAAATGGATGTTTCGCTTTTGATTGAACGAGAATTGAGGCTCAACGGCTGCGAAAGAAACGGTTTTGACACTTTGGCCGCAGGTTCTTCAAGAAGTTTTGCAATTCACGCTTTTCCAGGCTACACAAGCGCTCCATGGCCTGGAAAAGGTCTTTCAATTCTTGATTTTGGAGTTGTTTTTGAAGGCTACACTTCCGACACTACACTCACAGTTGTAAAAGATGCAACCGATGAACAGAAAAAACTTGTTGAACTTGTAGAAAAAGCCGCAAAAGAAGCTCTGCCTTACTATAAAAATGGTGAAAAAATCAAAATGGCAGGTCTTGTTGCTGACGAAGTTTTCAAAAAAGCAAAGCGCGAAATGCCTCATACTTTGGGACATGGAATCGGACTTGAAATCCATGAATTTCCACGGGTAAGCGCAAAACAGAGCGACGACCTTGTTTTTAAGCCGGGAATGATTGTCACTCTTGAGCCTGGACTTTACGATTCAAAACTTGGCGGCGCACGTCTGGAAAACGATGTTCTTATTACCGAAGACGGAAACGAAGTAATTACTCACAGCAAGATTATTTACCGTTAAAAAGGAATTTTTTTGAGCAAATTTTCCATTGCGAAAACAAGATTTTTATCTGGAATTTTGTTAGAAAGCTCCTTTACGACTTTAAAACCGTCGGACAAAAGCTGTCGAGAAGATGAACTTTGTCCGATTTTTTGTCCGGCAGGCTGAACAAAACCGCCTTCAATAAGCTCATTTGCCTTTTCAAAAAGACCTTTTTTGCCCGAAAGCCGGGAAATTACAAAATCAAGGAGAATGCGGGTTTCACTGGTCTGAAATTCGCATTTTTTTTCTTCAGGCAAGAATTCCAGGAGCTCACGAAGTTTTATAAAAAGCGCAACTTTTGGATTTTGAGGAAGTTCTTCAACAGGTTCCGGTTCAAGAAAATCAAACGGTTCAATAGCTTCTAATTCCTGAGAAAAAACAGAAATTCCATCTGGAATATCTTGAGATTTATCGTCAAAACTTTCAAATTCTGAAAAACCTTGTGCTTCATCATCAAAACTTTCGAGTTCCGGCAACTTTTCTATGGCTGGCTGTTCTGAAGGTTTTAAGCCTGCGGCTTGCTGAATTTTCTGCGGACTCTCTTCTGGCGAATTTTGTTTTTCTTCCGTCAATTCCGGTTCATTTTCTTCATCTTGCCCATTTTCTTCCAGTTCGGGAATGTCTTCATCTTCAAAATCTTCCTGACCAAAAGTTTCAAAATCAAAATTTTCATCATCACCGAGTTTTAATTCGTCAAGGCTAGAATTTTCTTCGGTTTCGTCTTCTTCATTTTCTGCTTCCGCCAAAGTTTCGTCTTCCGGTTTTTCCTCCGCAAGATTTTCTTCGGTCTGCTCTAATTCAATTTCTGGCTGAATTCCGGCATTTTCTTCGTCCTGACTTTCTTTTTCAAAATCAGATTTTTCGCCGTTTAAATTTAATTTCTCTGAGGCGGATTCTTGATTTTCCGGCTGAATTTTGTTTCCGTCCAGATTTTCATCATCTTTGTTTTTTTCAACAAATTTTTCCACATATTTTAAATTTTCTTCGAGAATTTCGTCATTTGGGTTGACCGACAGCGCCCGTTTTACAAGTTCATGAGCTTCTTGAGCGCGATTTATTTTTACGAGGAGGCGCGAAAATCCACCGACTGCATCATTCCAAAGCGGTTTTGAACGCAAAGCCCTGGAATATGACTCGCAGGCTTTTTTATAATCTCCAAGTTCTTCATAACTTTTTGCAATATTTAGCAAAAGAACTGGATGGTTTGAGTCGACATTCAGCCCGCGCAAATACCACTGGACGGCTTTTTCGTGTTCATTTTTTTGAGCATAAATTGTTCCAAGATGATTGTAAGCAAGAACATCTTCCGGGTTCATTTCAATCGTATCTTCAAAACATTTGATTGCATTTTCCGTGTCGCCCATAATTTTGTAGGTAAAACCAAGATTGTATGAAACCTGGGGATTGTCGCTGTCAAAAATCAAAGCCTGTTCAAGGATGGCGATTGAATCTTCGTACATTTTTAAACGCCGGTAAATTCCGCCAAGAGTTATTAAAGAGTCAAAATCGCCTTTTGAAAGCTCAACTATATTTTTAAAGACAGGAAGAGCAAGGTCATCCCGGCCGCTTTTCATGTAAAGATTTCCAAGCTGTTTTAAAAGTTCAACATTGTTTCTGTCTTCTCGCAAAAGCTGGCGGTAAAGGCGTGCGGCAAGATCAAAATCTCGCGCCAAAGTTGCAGAACGTGCCCTCGAAAGCAAAAGTTGATTTGGGACCATAAATCTTCTCCAGTCAGTTAAGTCAGCGGAATTTATTTTTTTGCAAGCCGTTTTGCTGGACGGGCAAAAACTTCATTGGAAAGCTGGCCGTTTATGTTTTCATCCAGTTTTGAATATGTCGAAACCGCAAAATAGTAAATCGTTCCGTTGTTAAGTCCTGTCAGCGTAATTGAAGTTGAATTTCCAGCATTCACAGGAGAAACTCCTTCAACTGCAGCTCTGCCAAGATATTCTCCCGGCTTTGAGCCGTAATAAACATAGTAGCCGCCGGCATTGTCGTCAATCGAAAAACGCCAGCTTAAAGTAACTTCGCCGTCGCCGGGAACTGCCTTTACAAAAAACGGAGGAAGCGGAGCTTCGGGTTCTGTATATTTTACGGTCAATTCCGTAATTTTCGGAGTTTGCTGGCAATTTCCGTCCGGCAAAAGTTCGGAAGCAATTTGAAAATATTGTCCGCTAACGCCTTCTATTTTTTCGTCCAGCGAAATTTCTTTCCATTCAGGATAATTTTCTGTCCAGCCGTAGCAATTGTCGCCAGCACGCACAAAAAATTTCAATTCGGTCTGGGCAGGAACACTTACGATTCCCTCAAGGCTGTCAAAACTTGAGGCGCGGCTTACAAGGATTGGCCTTGTTTCAAAACGGCCGCCTTCCGCCTTAAAAGATTCGTTTCCGCTTGCGAGAATATTTTCATCGCCTTTATAAGCGGCATTTTTTATACATATGCTGTCAATTTTCCCGGTAAAAGAAGGACAGATTTCGATTGTTGAATTTTTCCCAATGACTGGAGTGCAGACTGTTCCGCTTTCGTGGCGAGTCGAAGTTATAAATTTTATGTCTTCGGTTTTTCCGTCAACAAGATATTCAAGACATCCGGTTTCCTCATCAAAACTTACTGTATGACGGCTCCATTTTTGAGGAATCACCGGAGTTGAGCCTTTTAAGACAACTTCGCGCTCAGAAAGCCCCGGAAATACATTTAAAAATCTCCATTCAATCCGATTGTTCAAAAAAACAGCGCTAACCGTCTGAAAATCCGTGTATTTTGAATAATTTATTGAAGTCTGCCATGAATAAATTTTTTCGCCATTTTCTGCAAGCGACGGCGAAATCCAGAATTCGACCGAAAATGAGCTTCCAGGAGCATAGCTTCCGGAAAAAGGCGATGTATCTTTTTTTAAGACCAAACCTTTTTTTTCTCCGCGGCTTAAAGCGGCTCCGTTTCCTTTTGCAGCGTCTTTTACAGGCAAAAGATTATTTTCTATTATTTTATAATTTCCTTTTCCATCAAAATCCGAAATTTTTCCGTTTTCAAAAAGTAAAAACAGTTCTGTATCTACGTCGACAATTTGAGTTTGAGAAGAAAGCTGGAGAGCATCAAAACCAAAACGTCCCTGTCCTGTCGTAATTCCTTTTTTTATAAAAAAATCATTCCAGCCGTTTTTTCCGCCAAGAACCAAAGTTTTTTCTGAAGCGGCGGCTGTTGACACAAGCACAAAAGCCGAAGCAAAATATGCTAGACTCAATTTTAATATATTTTTTTTCATAAAACTCATAATGAATACTTCAGTTAATCCGGCCTATGAAATTCTTCACGAAACCGCACTAAAAGCACCTTCCTCCAGCGGTGTGTATTTATGGCGAAACGAAAAAGGAACTGTCATTTATGTCGGCAAAGCCAAAAACCTAAAAAACCGTCTCTCTTCGTATTTTTCCGGTGAGCGCCACATCAAAGTTCAACTTTTGGTGACAAACGCAAGCTCGATTGAATACATAACCACGTCAAACGAATACGAGGCGTTTCTTCTCGAAAACAACCTTATAAAAAAATATTCGCCGCGCTACAATATTCAACTAAAAGACGGAAAATCCTATCCTTCGCTAAAAATTACGAATGAAGAATTCCCACGGGTTTTCAAGACGCGGCAAATCAAAAAAGACGGCTCAATTTATTACGGACCGTATCCTGATTCAGGAGCCCTCGAAACTTTTATAGAGACACTTTACAAAGTTTATCCTGTAAGACATTGCCGGACATTCAAAAAAAGAACAGCTCCCTGCATGTATTACCACATCGGCCGTTGTAAAGCGCCTTGCTGCGGAAAAATTGATAAAGATTCCTATAATGAATTTATCGAAGAAATAAAGTCCTTGCTTGAGGAAAAAGGTGATGAAACTGCCGCAAAATTGACATCAATTATGAAAGCCGCTGCCGCTTCGCTAAATTTTGAAAAAGCCGCAAGAATCCGCGACGGACTGCGCGCTTTGACCGTCATGCAAAACCAGAATCTTGTCGAAGATTTTGCTTCGGTGGATGACCGCGACTACATTTCTCACTGGCGCGAGGGCGAACTCGTAAGTTTTACTGTCTTAAAAATCCGTGGCGGAAAACTGCTCGGGCGCGACAATTTCCGGGTAGAAAGCATTGCAGATGACGATGAGCTTCTTGAAGAATTTGCAGCCGCATATTATTCGGATACAGCAGACTTGCCGCCTTCAGTTTTTATTTCCGAAGAAGACAACTCGAAGGTTTTGGGGGAATGGCTGGAAAATTTAAAGCCGGACGAAAAACAGGCTCAAAAACCGAAGACAAAGCTTGTGACGGTAAAATGTTCCCAGGACGACAGGCGTTTTTCTGCCGAAAACAGACGGCACGCAGCAATTCTCAACATGGCAAAAAACAACGCCCACGAAGACATTATCCGGAGACTGAGGGAACGCGGGGATATGCCGGCCCTTGAAGAATTGAAAAAACTTCTCGGACTTCCACGGATTCCAGACAGAATCGAAGGTTTCGATATTGCCCACATTGGCGGAAAATTTCCAGTTGCTTCTCTTATCAGTTTTTGGAAAGGAAATCCCGACAAAAAAAATTACAGATATTTCCGTCTGAAGACAACAGACGGCGTAATTGACGATTTTGCATCAATGCGCGAAGCGGCGACAAGACGCTACAGCCGGCTCAAAAATGAAAATGAAAGTTTGCCGGACTTGATTTTAATAGACGGCGGCATAGGCCAAGTAAATGCAGTTGATGGAATATTAAAGGCGCTTGATCTTGATATTCCGATTGCAGGACTTGCAAAACGCGACGAAGAAATATGGCGGCCTCATACCTCAAAACCAATCCGCCTTCCAAAACAAAGCGACGCTCTAAGGCTTTTGCAGCGCGTCAGAGATGAAACACACCGTTTTGCGACCAGCAGAAACCAGACTTTAAGAACAAAAGAAAACACAGTGAGCATTTTTTCGACATTGCCGCACATTGGCGAAAAAAGAGAAAAATTGCTTCTAAAAACTTTTACAACAATCGAAAACCTTGCAAAAACCGAAGAATCGCAGATTGCGCAACTTTTGCACATAAGGGCGGACGAAGCCGGCGAAATTCTGCTGTCTGCAAAAAACCTTGCGCAGCAACAAAAAGAAGCAAAAAGAAGCAAAAAAATGGTTTTAAACCGTGGACTGAACAATGAAAATTACAGTTCAGCCGGGGAAGAAAATTCGTACACAAAAGCGC
>NZ_DLLH01000001.1:0-20468 GCF_002476655.1 Treponema sp. UBA7567 | reverse complement strand
CGGGTCGGCATGGTAGAAAACGCCTTTTGTTTTTGCCACGACAAAGCCGCTTTTTCCGTAGAAGCCGATGTTGCCGGTGATTGCAAGCGCGCCACAGTCCATCTCCTTTGCCTTTTCCATCGCGTGCCTGAGAAGAACTGTTCCGTAGCCTTTGCGCTTGAAGTTTGGCGCAATGCTGATCGGCCCGAACGTCATGATTGGAAGAGTTTTGCCGTTGTTCAGCCTGATTTCTGCCCTTGCGAACATCACGTGTCCAATCAAAACGCCGTTTTCTTCCATTATAATGTCGAGTTCCGGCACAAAGTCGCTTCTCGTGCGGAAGCTATGCAGCACAAAATGCTCGTCGCAGCCGGGCTTGTAGACGTTCCAGAATGCCTCGCGCGTAAGGTTTTCGACCGCCCTGTAGTCCGCAGGTGTCTCGTTCCTGAAAGTGATTTTTTTCATGTCGATTTTGCTGTTCATTTTTTATCTTGCCTCCTATTCTTTTGTCATTATCCAGTTTGACCGGATGATTTTTTGTGCATAGATTCCTGTGTCGGAGCACAGGAATGACCTTTGAGATGGACTGTCCTTGCCAAAAAACTCCTTTTGTCAGCCAAGAAAATGACTTTTTCGTATGGTTTAATAATACGCCGAACCGCGCCGGTTTCCTACCTCAAACACATTTCAGAAAAGAGAATGAGAAAATCTGTTCGGACAAAAAAAACGGCGGACAGACAAAATCCATTGCCGTATCCGCCGTGATTTTCACCTTGCCTCCGCTTTTTTTTCGGACGAGATGATTCTGTAGATTGACTTTTCGCTCAGAAAGAATTCTTGTGAAATCTCGCTGACCGAAAATCCCTCTTTGTAGTTTTTGTATATCCGCTGGTTTCGCCTTTTGTACCAGTTTTTAGAATCTTTTGATTCGCCCCAGTTTTTGCGGTTCTCGCATTTCTGCGGAATATACAGGTAAGTTCCCGCCGCGTATTCCTGGATTTTTTCAAGAAGCGCAAGCGGAAGAACATTTTTCGCTTTTACGTAGTCCATTTTTATGACGCTTTTCAAAAAGATTTGGATTTCTGATTGAACAAGCAGTAAAAGCCTTTGAAACTCAAACTGCGCCTTTACTGCCGGCGCGGCACAAGTTCCATTTTTATCGTGTTTTTTATAAGTCGCTCCTTAGAAAACAATTCGTCTTCAACTTGAAAAAGTATAACATAAAAAACTATGAAATTCTATTTATTTTTCATGGAATTTTCCAGTCAGCTCTTCCACATCAATTCTTATCATGCTCGTTTTTTTCATCATAATAGCAGGAAAAACAGCCGGACCTTTGTACCCATATTTTTTTAGGATACAGATTAACCCTTCTTTTTTTTCATCTGCATCCTCTAAAATAGACGCATTTCCTTTTCCGCAGACACTTCTGTAAAAATCTGTCCAGCCGCAAGGCGCTTTGTCTGTACCTATTTCAGAATAGCTTACAGCGGAAAAAGATATGCGCGGGCAATTTTTTATGCAGCTAAGCTTTGTTCCTTCCGTAGCTCCATGAATAAAAATCTGAATTCTTTTTCTGTTGCCATCCAGTTTGTACCCAAAATTTACGGGCACAGAATACGGCTCATTTCCATTTATCATAGCAAGCGTCAAAAAATTTGACTCATCAAGAATTTTTATCATTTCTTCAAAGTCAGTAATTTCCCTTTCTTTTCGCCTCATTTTTTTTTCACCTCTTCAATAAAAATTCGCAAATTGAAATTTTTTCAAATTCATTTTATAATTTGGAAATCAATTTTACAAGGAAAACGAAGCGAGAAGAAAAACTTTAGCCAATCAGTTGAAGTGTTCTTGTTATATTTTCTGATGAATCTAAACGTCTTTTTGCAATAAATTTTTTGACGGTTTTTCGTTGGACGCCGTAAAGATTTGCGATTCGGTTTATGGAAATGCCCTGAAGAAGCATTATTGTAGCGCCGAGCTCTGCGCCGTCGAGTTTTGAGGCGGCGTTTTCTGTTCCGGGCGGGCGCCCAAGTTTTTGTCCTTCCGATTTTTTTCGTTCAAGGGCTTCTTTTGTTCGCTGGCTGATAAGGTTTCTCTCGATTTCTGCGGAGAGTCCAAATGCGAAGGCTAGAACTTTTGACTGGATGTCATCGCCAAGCCTGTAGCCGTCCTTGATAGTCCAAACGCGCGCGCCTTTTTCCATAAGCTTATTCAGAATCGACATTATCATAAAAAGACTTCTTCCGAGGCGCGAAAGCTCTGAGCAGATTATGAGATCTCCTTTTTGGATTTTTTCAAGAAGTTTTCCAAGCTCGCGGTGTTCCGGGGTAATCGTTCCACTCGCTGTTTCTTCAATCCATTTTTCCACATAAAGAGAGTTCCGTTTTGCAAATTCCAGAATCTCAAACCTCTGGTTTTCCACAGTCTGCTTGTCAGTGCTTACGCGAATGTATCCGTACGTCATTATTTGAATATACTCAAATTTTTAAGGACTGTGCAAGATTTTTTTGAATAGATTTTTTTTAATGGAAAAGTGATATGCAAACTATTTTCTTTGACAGCTCAACGATATAGAAAGTTGCAGAAAATCTTTTAAAAAAGTAATATTCAATAATATGAGGGCGGACAGCCGCCCTTCGCTCCAAAACTTCGTTTTTACGCTACCCACCGTGCGGGCTTCAATCGCCAGCCCGCAACGCCCGCTAGAAATCGTTTTTTCGGAGCAAAGCTAAAAAGGAGTTGTTTATGGCATATTCAGGATTCGACGGAATCATAATCGCGTTCTCATCTCTTTTTATCATCGGAATCTTTCATCCGATTGTCATAAAAGGCGAATATTACTTCTCTGAAAAAATCTGGCCCGTTTTTCTCGTTGCCGGGCTTTTATTGTGCGTATTTTCTGTCTTTACAAGCGGAATCGTCTCCGTGATTCTGGCTCNNGCCTTTGGAGCATAAAGGAGCTGAAAGAGCAGACAAAACGCGTCGAGAAAGGCTGGTTTCCAAAAAACGAACGGAGAAAAGACAATATGCAAGCTAAGAAAGAAAATGGCAAAATCAAAGACGAAAAGAAAAAATGAAAAAATCGCCTGGAAAATAATTCCGTTTGCTGAAAGTGTTTAATTTCTTTCTGCGGAATCATTCCGTTTGATAAAAGTATGTGATTTTTAGTCGCGGAAAAATTCCATTTGTCAAAAGTGTGTGATTTCTTGATGCGGAATCATTCCGTTTGACAACAGCACTCATTTTCTCATCGTGGAAAAATTCTATTTTCTGAAAACGAGCAATTTTATTTTTCGGAATCACGTTCTATTAGTCAAAAAAATGTGATTCCTATTCAGAAAACATTTCCGCTTGTCCAAAAATCATTTCTGAAAGTAAAAAATCCGTGTCCCTTTTCCCTTTTTCCGCTTTCTTTATCTCTTCTCACTCTTCAAGAGAAAAATTCCCAGAACATCCGCAAATGCCCAGCCAATCGGAATACTGAGCCATATTCCTTTAACGCCGATTGCCGGAACTGCCGAGAGCGTGTAGGCGAGAAGAACGCGCGTTCCAAGCGAGGCGACCGTAAGCACGACCGACACAGCAGGCTTTTGAACCGCGCGGAAATATCCGTAAAAAAGGAAAAGAAATCCAATCAGGCAGTAGAAAACTCCCTCAGTCCTAAGATACTGCGTTCCAATCCTGATTACATTTTCGTCGCCTGTAAAAAACGCGGTCAGCCGCCCTGCAAAAATGAAGACCGCCGCGCTTACAATCAGGCAGAAGACCGCCACCGCGGCCGCGCTTGTCTTTATTCCGCTTTTGATTCTTCCGTATTTTTTTGCTCCGTGGTTCTGCGCCACAAAAGTCGAGAATGCGTTTCCGAAATCCTGCGCAGGCGAGTAGGCGAGAGTGTCGATTTTGACCGCAGCCGCAAAAGCCGCCATGACTTCCGTTCCGAACGAGTTCACCCGCCCCTGAACCATCAGAATTCCAAAGTTCATAATCGACTGCTGGAGAGACGTGAGAAAAGCGAGCGAGAAAATCGGACGCAGAAAACTTCTTTCAAATCTCATATGCTTTTTGTCGAATCTTAGAACCGGCGCGTTTTTCATCGCGTAAAAAAGAAGCCCAGCCGCAGAAACGTACTGAGAGATGACTGTCGCCGCCGCCGCTCCTTTTATTCCCCAGCCGAAAAAAGCGACAAAGAGAATGTCGAGAACTGTGTTCAAAATCGCCGAAACTGCAAGAAAAATCAGAGCCGCACTTGAATTTCCGACCGCGCGAAGAGACGACGCATAGTAATTGTAGAGAAAAACCGCCGGAATCCCCGAGAAAATCACAAGAAGATAGCTTTTTAGCGGCAGAAAGACTTCCGATGGAGTCTGCAAAATGAGAAGAAGCGGATTTATCAGAATGTAGACAGCGGCAAGAACAACCGCAGTGAAAAGGGCGATTATCGAGAACGCCATGAAATTCCCTGTTTTTAGCTCGTCACTGTCCTTTTTTCCGAGCGCGATTGAAAGAAAAGCTCCGCTTCCCATTGAAAGCCCTGTCAGAACCGATGTCAGAAAAACCATCAGCGTGTAGGCAGAGCCGACAGCCGCGAGCGGCTCTTTTCCAAGAAAACGTCCGACAATCAAAGTGTCTGTGATGTTGTAGCACTGCTGAAGAATGTTTCCAATCATCAGCGGAACTGTGAACGCAAGAAGCGACTTTGCTATGCTTCCGCTTGTGAAATCTGTCTGCCTCACTGCTCTTGCTTTTCCGCTGTGTATCTTGCCCGCTCGCCGCCAATGAGCTTCGGCCGTGAGTAAGCCGCCGTAACGTAAGCCTTGCCAATAAATTTCTGCTCCGGGTGGACAGGAACTGCGACTTCTTTCAGGTGCATTCCAATCAGCGTGCTTCCAATGTCAATTCCTGCGCTTGCACGGACGTGCTCCACGACGGCCGGCTCCTTGAATCCATAATATGCCGCAGTCGCGAACGAGCCGCCTCCATGAATCCACGGCACAACGCAAACCTCGTCAAGGCCGTATTTTTCGGCGCACTCTCGCTCAACAACAAGCGCGCGGTTCAAGTGCTCGCAGCACTGGCACGCAAGAAAAATTCCTTTTGATGACAGAATCCGTTTTGCAGTCTTAAAAATCGCCTTTCCGATTTCCACGCTTGAGTCTTTTCCTATAGAGCCGCCCGCAACTTCGCTAGTCGAGCAGCCGATTACAAAAACCGAGCCTTTTTTCTGCGGATAGGAATCGAGCAACTCGGCGATTATCTTTTCCGTCTGGCGTGAAATTTCCGAAAGATTTTCCGCCGTTGTCGTTTTATTTTCATTCTGATTCATAATTTTGTCCTTATGCGCAGAATGGTACCACAATTTTTAGTTTTGTGCTCGGAACACATGATTTATTTTATCTTAAGAAATTCCTCGTGGATCTTTTTTACAACAGAAGAAGCGATATTTTGTTCCAGCAATGACAAATTTGTTTTTTTCTGATTATTGGAAGCAATATTTTCTTCAAAAAGTTGCTTATAGGAAATATTCAGTGCGGCCGCGATATTTTGGACAACTTCCAGCGAGGCGGATTTTCTTCCAAGTTCAATCTGTGTCATAAAAGGAACTGAAATTCCAGATTTTTCCGCCAAATCAGCCTGAGTCCAGCCGAATTCTTTTCTTATTTTTCTAATGTTGCTTCCCAAAACCAATAGAATATCTGTCATTAAAATTATTATGTTGCTATCAGCAATACTTGAAAATTATCCAAAAGCAATATATTATGTTGATAATAGCAATATTCAGGAGATTTTGTTTTGACCCGACATGCCATTCTCTGCGGCTGTGCCCCGGACGGATTTACGCAGAAAAAAATAAACGAAATGCACGATTTTCTCACAGGCGAAGCCGGCGGCTCTTGGGCTGAAAAAGACATTGTGATTTTTCCGAACGGCGTGAGCGAGGCTACGCTTTCTTTCGTGCTTGAACGGCTTAAGGCGGACAAAACTGAACAAATTCTTCTATATATATGCACTTTGTCACCGGTTGCGGATGAAGATAAGTCTGTCTGGCTTGGCGGAGAAGAAATCAGAAAAAGCGTGATTGAAAAGTTTATTGAATTTTGCAGAAGTTCAAGCAGCAACGTTCAAGTGATTTATGACACTTGCAGAGATTTTGTTCCTGATGAAGAAACTGATGATGACGCGGAAGTTTTTTCGGCTGTTTTAGGTGGATTTTCAAGAAGCGCGGGAGAGATGGAATGAGCTCGGATATTCTTCAGAAATCTTCTATTTTTTCGGTGAATGTTTCAAAGAGCAATGCATTCAACTTTCTTCGTCTTGCGTGCTGCCTGATTGTTATTTATGAGCATTGCGTTGTTTTAAGCGGAGTTAATTTTCCTTGCTACGACTTGCGGGGAATTGCCGTTAACGTCTTTTTTATTTTAAGCGGATTTTGGGTTACACAGTCGTTTCTAAAAAGCACCTCGATAAAAGAATATGCAATAAAGCGATTCAAAAAGATTTTGCCGCAGTATTGGCTAGTTGTGCTTGGCTTTGCAGTCGGGCTTTCAGCCTTTTCTGTCTTGCCGTTGCGTGAATATTTTTGCAATGGCAGTTTCTATAAATATCTTGCGGCGAATATTTTCACATTGAATTTTATCCAGCCTAATCTTCCTGGTGTTTTTGAAGGCTTGGCTTTGAATGGAAGTGTTAACGGTTCTCTTTGGACTATAAAAATTGAGATTGGATTTTATATTCTCCTTCCGTTCATTGTTTTTGCTGTGAAGAAAATGCACGAAAAATTTAACGGGGGGGGGTACGGCTGCATTGTGCTTGCCGCACTGTATCTTCTTTCCGTTTTGTACGAGGTGCTTATGCCGTTTGTAACTGAAAAGACCTCGCTTCCTTCTGCATTGAACAATCAGCTTCCGGCGTTTATCTCGTATTTTGCAAGCGGAATGATTTTTGCTTTTTATGGTGAAAAACTTTTTCCAAACTTGAAGATTGCTTTCTTGCCAAGTCTTGCGCTCCTTGTTTTGCTGAATGTTTTTAAGATTCCTTTTGTTTCCGCTCTGCTTATGCCGATTTGCCTTTCATTCTGTGTGATGTTCCTGGGATTGAATCTGAAAGTCTTTGCGGACATCGGGCGAAAAACTGATTACTCGTACAGCTTGTACCTGGTTCATTATCCGCTTGCGATGTGCTTTGTTTCGCTCGGAGTTTTTGAAAAAATGCCAGGGTTCGCAATTTTTAGTGTTCTGGGAACTTCTTTTTTGTGTGCTTATCTGCTTGAAAATTTTCAGCAGAAGCTTTTTGGAATCAGGTGTAATGCGGAGGCTGTAAAATGACCGCGAAAAAACTTACCGCAAGCATTGTTTTGTTCAACACTCCGCGCCCTCAAATAGAAGCTGTCCTAAAGTCTGTTTTTGACTCTGCCTGCGTGGAAACTCTTTATATTATCGACAATTCACCGAACGACAAATGGCGGATTCTTGAAAAACGCTCGGAAGAAAACGGCGTTACAAAAATCCGCTACATCCACAACGAAAATCTGGGGTATGGCGCAAGCCACAATCTTGCTATGCGCGAGGCGATTGAAAACGGAAGCGAGTATCACGTTGTGCTGAATCCGGACATTCGTTTTGGCACGGAAGTTTTGCCGGCTCTTACAGATTTTATGGATAAAAATCCAGACGCAGCCTATGTGCTTCCAAAAGTTGTCTATCCGAACGGCGAAATGCAATATCTGTGCAAACTGCTTCCGACTCCGGGCGATTTGATTTTCCGCCGCTTTCTGCCAAAGACAAAGTGGAGTGAAAAGAAAAACGACCGCTACTGCCTTAAAAAATTTGGCTATGACAAGGTGATAAATCCGCCGTGTCTTTCGGGCTGCTTTATGTTCATGCGGCTTAGCGTTCTTGCAGAAAACAACATTTTCTTTGACGACAGATTTTTTATGTACTTTGAAGATTTCGACCTGATCCGCCGCCTGCACCGCGTTGCAAAGACGCTGTATTTTCCGGGCGTTCAGATAATCCACGACCACCAGAAAGAATCTTACAAAAACCGCAAAATGCTTCTGGCTCACATAAAAAGCGCGTTCAAGTATTTTGGGAAATACGGCTGGTGGCTCGACAGGGAAAGAAAGGAGATGAATGAGAGAGTTTTGGGGGAGATTGAAAATGAGGAATTTTTGTCTTAAATGAGTAATTCAAGCCGCATAGCAAAAAACACGCTCGCCCTCTATTTTCGTCAGATTCTCATAATGCTTGTGTCTCTGTACACGGTGCGTGTCGTTCTGAACACGCTCGGCGCGGAAGACTACGGAATCTACAATGTTGTTGCAGGCGTGGTTGTTCTGTTCAGCTTTGTGAACAATGCTATGGCGACAAGCGTTCAGAGATTTCTTAATTTTTACCTTGGAAAGAATGATGCTGAAAAGACTCGGAATGTTTATTCTGCAAGCCTTGTGATTCATTGTTGTATCTGCCTGATTTTTGTTGTTCTGGCTGAGACTGCCGGGTTTTGGTTTGTGAATGCAAAACTGAATATTCCAAGCGGACGGAGCGATGCCGCTTTCTGGTGCTATCAGGCTGCTGTCATCACAACTTTGGCAAATATAATGCGCGTTCCGTACAATGCCGTAATTATCGCCTATGAGAAGATGAGTTTTTTTGCAGGCTTGAGCGTTGTTGAGGCAGTTCTGAAACTTGCGGTTGTGTTTCTTCTGAAAATTGCACAATTCGACAAGCTTATTTTCTATTCATTTCTGCTTGCTGCTGTCTCATTCATCATTCTTGCCATATATAAGTTTTATTGCAATAAGAATTTTGAGATTGCGCACTATAGAAAAAATCAAGATAAAGGATTGGGAAAAGAACTTGTCTCATTCAGCGGGTGGAGCTTGTTTGGAGCCGTCGCGAGTGTGGCGAACTCTCAGGGAACAAACATTGTCCTGAATATTTTCACGAATGTAACTGTAAACGCGGCAATGGGAATTGCAAATCAGGTGAATGCAGCTGTCTACAGTTTTGTGAGCAATTTTCAGACGGCGTTCAATCCACAGCTGGTAAAAAGCTATGCTGCTGGGGAAAAGGAGGAATTTCAGAGACTTGTAAACCGCTCGGCCAAATTTTCATTTTATCTTCTTTGGCTGATTGTTCTGCCGGTTTATGTAAACTGCAGTTTTCTGCTTTCGCTTTGGCTAAAAAATGTTCCTCAGTATTCGATCGGCTTTGTCCGGCTTGTCTTAATTTTTTCGCTTATAGAAGCGCTTAACGGACCTCTTTGGATTTCCATTCAGGCGGCAGGAAAAATCCGCGCTTATCAGATAATAGTCGGAATAATAAACATTTTAAATTTGCCTTTTTCTATTGCCGCATTTTGTCTTGGAGCAAATCCGTACTGGATTCTTTACATAAGAATTGCCTTGAACTGCGCCACATTCGGAATACGCATTCTGCTTTCAAAAAAATATTTTGCCTTGCGCGCCCGTCCATTTTTGCGCGATTCAGTTCTGATTCCAGTTTTTATTGCGGCGGTCTCCGCTTCGCTGACTTTGCTTTTCGGGAAAATGATTTCAAAAACCGTTCTGCACTTTTTTGCGACTTGCATTGTATCCGCCATTGTTTCAGGAATATTGATTTTTTTTATAGGAATGAAGACAAATGAAAGAAAAGCAATAATTGAAAAAATCAGGAGAGGCAGAAAATGAAAAAACTTATTTTGATTTTGCTCTTTATCAGCCTTTCCATGAATTTCTTCGCATCTCAAAAGATTCATTTTTCCGTTGATGATGTAATAGGTTGCTTTGAGAATCTTACAAAAAATGAGGGAAAATACAGCTCCGCTTTTGATGAGCCGTTTTTCGCTTACATAAAATTCCTCCACGAAAAATACAATGCGAAAGTTTCACTGTATTGTTTTTATGAAAAAGAAGGATTTTCACTTGCTGAATGCACAGAACGATTTGTGGATGATTTCAAGGCTTCTTCCGGCTGGCTGAAATTCGGCTTTCATGCAGAAAGACCAGTAAAAGGCAATACTTTTGACGGGGGGGGGTACAAAATGTTCGTGAATCAGATTGAACGAATAACAGGAACTTCGGATTGCATAGCAAAGACAGTGCGGCTTGATTATTTTTCAGGCGACAAGAAATTCATAGAGGCAATTTCGGACAAAAGCACAAAAAACGGAATCCGGCAGCTTTTATGTGCGGACAGCAGCCGTGATTCGTATTATTTGGATTCAGTTCAAAAGAGCGAGCTAAACAAAAGCGAGATGCTTATTGCGGACAATTTATTTTTTGCAAAAACAGACTTTCGCTTCGATGACATAAAAAATTTCAAGGAACTGTTTTTAGAAAATAAAGATGAAAATGAAGTTGTGGTTTTTACTCACGAGTGGCTTTTGGAGCCAGCAATGCGGAAGAATGTCTTCAAGTATTTTCTTCAGCTTTTGAATTCAAAAAAAATAAAATTCAACATAAACAGATTCTTTGAATATTACACAGACAAAGACTGTGAATATGTTTTTGAGTTTTGAAACTAAAGGAGAAAAATAGAATTATGGAAAAGATTAAAAGATTTATAACTTGCGGAGTTCCAACTTTTGCTTGCAATTTTCGGTGTTCATATTGCTATTTAGGCTGCCATTCAAATCCTTACAATGGAAGAATAGCTGATTTTCCAATTTCTGTTGAAGATATGGTAAAGGCTTTTTCTGTTAAAAGGCTTGGCGGAATTTGCTATTTCAATATGTGCGCATCAGGAGAAACTACGCTGCAAAAAAATCTGTTTCCGTTGGTAAAAGGGCTGATTGATGAGGGGCATTTTTGCGACATAATTACAAACGGATCAATCACAAAAAAAATCGACGAGCTGATTGCGCTTCTTGATGAAAAGGAACGGAGCCGTCTGTTTTTAAAATTTTCGTTTCATTATTTGCAGTTAAAAGAAAAAAATCTCCTTGAAACTTTTGCTGAGAATGTAAACAAGGTAAAAGCTGCGGGAATTTCTTATACAATCGAAATAACTCCTCACGACGAACTTATCCCGTACATTGATGAGATAAAAGAATTTTCAATAAAAAATTTTGGAGCGTTGCCTCATATAACTGTGGCTCGAAATGAAGCCACTAAAAAAATTGAGCTTTTAACGAAACTTTCAAAAGAAGAATATAAAAAAACTTGGTCTGTTTTTAATTCTCCGCTTTTCGATTTTAAATTTAGCCTTTTTGGTCGAAAAATCAATGAATTTTGTTACGCAGGACAAAATTCACTTTATGTTTATCTTGAGTCAGGCGAATACAAAAGCTGCTATTGCGGAGACCATTTAGGAAACCTTTTTACAGACATTGAAAAGCCGATTGATTTTTCTCCGATTGGAAAATGCTCGCTTCCGCACTGCTTTAATGGACATGCATTCCTCGCGCTTGCCGGAAACGTTCCAGATTTAAATCTGCCGATTCCAACTTATAAAGATGAGAGAGATAGGAAAATATACGGGGGGGGGTATTGGCTGACACCTTCTTGTCAAAATTTCTTTTCGCTAAATGCAGGAACTCAAAATTCGGTTTTTACAGACAAAGAAAAAAAGAAAGCGATCAGAAAAAACAAGCAGCTTCATCTTTTTAGATTGATGAGTGGAAAATTCCGGGCATTAAAACGTCGTCTTAGGATTAAAAAATAAAATGAAAAAAACTATAAAACTGATTCTTAATTTTTTATGCAAACATTCTCTTTGTTTTCAAAAATTAAGACTTTTGCGAAATTATAATTATTACTATAAAAAACAAAAGCAAACTCTGCCTTTAGATAAAATTCATTCAAAATGCGGAATTGTCTATGTTTTAGCCCCTTCATATTCGAATCTTGGAGATGTCGCTATTTTCGTGAAGTCTTTGGATTTTTTGAAAAAATATGCCGCCTTGCCGATAAAAGCAGTTTTGTATAGCCGCCAGTGTGTGAATAAAAAGAAACTTCGCTCTCTTCCCCTGAATGATGATGATTTAATCATTATTCAGGGGGGCGGAAACATGGGAACGTTTTATTCGTCTGAAGAATATTTAAGACAAAATATAGTCAAGTGGTTTCCAAAAAACAGAATAATTTCTATGCCGCAGACAGTTTATTTTGGAGACAAGAAGAAAAATTATGTTTTAAACCGTGCAAAGAAAATTTATTCATCTCATAAAAATCTAACGATTTTTGCCCGGGATGTTCCTAGTCTTGATTTTTGCAAACAGAATTTCAAATGTGATGTTCGTATTTGTCCGGATATGGTTCTTTCTGCTTTGCCAAAAAGATTTTTTGATTATCAAAAAAATAAAAAAGTCCTGCTTTGCTTTAGAAAAGATATTGAAAGCAAGATGGAAAATGCTTTTGTTAAAAATATTGAAAACTGTTTGAACGAAAATGGATTTTCATTTGAATATTGGGATACTGATGATTTAAGCGGCAGGAATATTAATAACAAGGAAGAGAAAGTTCAACAAGTTTTAGAATTTTTCAACCACTTTCAGTTTGTTGTTACAGACCGTTATCACGGAACAATTTTAAGCTATATCTCAAAAACACCTTGCATCGCTTTGGATAATTCTTACGGAAAAGTTAAAAACGGTTTTATTTGGTTTAAAGACTGTAATTATATGTTCTATGCAGATTCTCTTGAAAAAGTAAAAAATGCTATAGAAGAGATTTTAAATCTTGAAAATCTTGCGATAAACAATCAGTTGATTCCTGAGTTTCATATTTTAAAGGAGGCATTAAATGGCTGAAAATACAAAAAATTCTCCATTGGTCTCAGTAATAATTCCTTGCTACAACACAGAAAAATATGTTGAATCGGCAGTTCGTTCAATAATGAGCCAGACATACAAAAATCTTGAAATAATTATTACAGATGACTGCTCAACGGACGGCACTTTTGCCATTTTGCAAAAACTTGCGGCGGAAGATTCCCGCATAAAGCTTTATAAAAACGAGATAAACCTAAAAATTGTAAAAACTCTGAACAATATGATTTTGCAGGCAAACGGAAAATATATTGCCCGTATGGATGCCGACGACATTTCATTACCAAAGCGAATTGAAAATCAAGTTGATTTTTTGGAAAAGCATAGAGATTACGGTTTTTGCGGAACGAATGCTTTTTACATCAATGAAAATGGGAAGAAATTTCGAGTTTCTCATCTGCCAATAACTGCGGAAGAAAACTTATTTTGTCTTGGCTTTTATTCTTCTTTTATTCACCCTGCTGTTCTGATTCGCTCAGAAACATACAAAGAAAATCTTTATGACGAAAATTTTCTGTATGCAGAAGATTATGAACTTTGGGTAAGACTTATTGTTTCAAAAGGGATAAAAGGCGGCAATCTAAAAGAACGGCTGTTTGAATACAGATTTTTTGAAAAACAAACATCTAGTGTTTTTAGAAAAGAACAAGTTGATTCTGTTCATAAAATTTTTGTAAGTTATTTTAATCTTTCAGATAAAGAGTCAGATTTTCATAAAAATATTTTTCTAACTTATTCAAACTCCTCTCAGAATGAAACTAGTTATATAAAAGAAATTATAACGAAAATGAAAAAGCAGAAATTTACAAAAGGTATTTTCGTTCCATATCAAATACTCGCACTGCACATATTGCACAATACATCTGTTGATGGGGGGGGGTACAAGCTCTTGCTAAATTTTAGAATTTTATTTGTTTGCGGAGCAGCTGTCTTTCAAAAAATAGGAGATTATCTATGCCTGAAACTCAAAAAATAAATCACTTTTTCTCCATAATAATTCCTGTCTATAAAGTAGAAAAATATCTTTCAAAATGCGTTGAGTCTGTTTTATCGCAAAACTTTAACGACTGGGAAGCGGTTCTTGTTGATGACGGCTCGCCTGACAATTGCCCGGCTTTATGCGATGATTACGCTAAAAAAGACAACAGGATAAAAGTCATTCACAAACAAAACGGAGGTCTTTCCGATGCGCGCAACACAGGAATTTCCGCCGCAAGCGGAAAATATGTTTTGTTTTTGGACAGCGACGATTATCTTTATTCAGACGCAGTTCTTGAAGAAATTTCAAATTCCCTAAAAAATGCTTCTTTCCCGGAAATCTGCTATCTTCCGAATGAATACTGGTCAAGCAATCCGAATTCTGTAAGCAGCAAATACAAAGATGAGACGCTTCCGCTTCAGAGATTCATAAAACGTGTTATAAAAAATTATTATCTGCATACGGCAGGACAGCAGTTTGTTCTGCGGCTTGATTATCTAAAGGAAAACGCCCTTCGCTTTGAAAAAGGAATCCTGCACGAAGACGAACTTTGGTTTGCACAAATTCTAATGCAGGCAAAAAATATTCATATCTGCCCATGTGTTTTTTACTTTTACGTTGACAACAGAAACGGCTCGATTATCAATTCTGTAAAACAAAAAAATATACGGGATAAATTTTATATTGCAAACAAAATTGTTGCTCTTTCAAAAAATCTTCCGCAAAAATTGCAGAAACTTTTTATAACAAGAGCCGCCCAGATTGTCTCAGGAATAATCCAGTCTAAAAAATCATTGGAGCTTATAAGCGGCAGCGAAGAATTGAAAAAAGAACTGAAAAGCTCAGAAAATCTTCTGCTCAAATCAAAAAAACTGAATCACAAGGTTTTGTATCTTTATGCGAAATTGAAAAGGATTTAAATTGTTCACGTTTTTATTGTTCTGTTACATTTTCAGCTTCTACATTCTCGTTTTCCCAGCAAGCATACTGATCGCCGTTCCTCTTTTTTTGTGTGTCTGCGTGAATAAAGCATGGCTTTTTTCATTTTTAAGAATCTGGGGAACAAAATTTATCCGCAGAGCTTTTATTTTTCAGATTTTTATTATTGGTTTTTCAGGAATATTTCCGGTTATTTACAGAACTGCTGATTTTTCATTTATGAAACTGATGATTACGCAGCTTGTTCATTTTGTCTGCGCCGTTTTCTTTTTTACTTATATCGATGTGAAAAATGTAAGCTTCGATAAAGTCGTGAAAAGTTTCATCTTGATTTTTGTAATCCAGACTTTTATTGAGCTTGTCGCAACTTCGTTTCCTTCTTCGATTGGAAAGTTTGTCCGTCTTTTTAACCATTTTGACCCGGAAAGCGTAATCGGCTTAGGAGACAGGGTGCGAGGATACGCTCTTTCCGCGGCGACAACATATCACCTTTCTCTTGTCTATGGAGTTGCGTTTATTTTGTACATAAAGACTTTGGTCGAGTCTAAAAAAATAAAATTTCGCCAGCTTATTACAGGACTTCTGATTGTTGTCGGTGTGTTTTTTGCAGGACGGACTGGATTTGTAGGGATAGGAATCGGCTGCATTTATTTTTTGATTTCTCTAAAAGTAAAAACAAGAAATAAATTCTCGGCAATAGCAAAGCTGCTTGTTTCAATTGCCATAATAATTTCATTGACTCTGACTGTTGCTCCAAAGAAATTCAAAGACATGGTTGTTGATTATCTGATTCCCTACGCTTTTGAGTTTATCTATCAGAAATTAGATTCTGGAAAAGCTCAGACAGCCTCGACAAATCAGTTAAAGGAAATGTGGCATCGTGATTTTGACGAGCGGGAGCTTATTTTTGGAAGTGGAAAATATACAACAGATGACGGCAGATATTATATGCATGTAGACCCGGGAATTTTAAGGCATTTATTGTACGGTGGAATTTTATTTTATCTGCTTCTGGTTTTTTATCAAATGATTATTACTTTTCCGCTAAAAAAGCGCACAGATTATTACATTTTTATTCTGATTTTCATCTACTTTCTTTTTATGGATTTTAAAGGGGGAACAATAGGAATGAATAAATTTGCGTTTGCTTCAACTTTACTGCTCGGATTTTCTTACACAAGAAAAGAAAAAATTGATTTTTCAAAAACAGTTTCATACAAACGGACGAATTCTTTTTGCTCAGAGTAAAAGCAATGAATGAAAAATCGCAAAGGAAGCCGAATGACACCCGTAATTTCCATAATAGTTCCTGTTTACAATGTTGAAAAATATCTTTCTCGTTGTGTTGATTCAATTCTCGCGCAAACGTTTCGTGACTTTGAGCTGATTTTAGTTGATGACGGTTCCACAGACAATTCTGCAGAAATTTGTAATAAATACGCTGCAAAGGATTCAAGGATAAAAGTTATTCATAAAGAAAACGGCGGCCAAAGTTCTGCAAGAAACAATGGGCTTGAAATCGCAATAGGCAAGTATATCGGTTTTGTGGACAGTGATGATTGGATTTCTACTGATTGCTTTGAATATCTTTACACTTTGATTGAAAAGTTCAATGCGGATGCTGTATCAGCGGATTTTGTTTTTGCATACGAAAACAAACCGGTTGCATTTCAAAAATATAAAAATCCAAAAGAAAAGATTATTGCCGGCACTGACGAGATTCTCTGTTATTACTTAAAACAAGACAAAATGCACGGAAAAAATGATTTTGCAGTGTGGGGAAAACTTTTTAAAAGAGAATTGTTTCGTGGACTTCGTTTTCCGGCTGGAAAAATTTACGAAGACAACATAATAAACTTCAAACTTTTTCAAAAATGCGCCAGATATGTAAAAAGTACAAAAGAAATATATGCCTATTTTCAACGTGATATTTCGACTACAAAATCAATTCTTGCTCAGAAACATCTTGCGCTGATTGATGTATCAAATGAAATGCTTGCTATTGCGCAAGCGAATTATCACGCAGATAAAAAGCTGATAAAACTCTGTAAAAGGAAAATTGCCATGTCTTATTTTTCGGTTCTTGCAAAATATATCCGTTTTGGAACTGATTTAAACGACAAAAAAATCAAAGAACTTGTAATGGAATACAAAAAAGTGAAACACTTTTACCTTAGAACTGAAAAATCAATTAAGATTCATTTAATTTCATTTTTTATGTGTTTGAATATTACGCTAGCAAAAAAGATGTATGAAAAATTTAACGGGGGGGGGTACAAATATAGAGTAGTTGCTCCTGAAGCATCTGTCTATGAAAGATTCAGAGTCAAGTTAGGAATCTTAGAACACAATACGGAGGTTTCTTATGAAATCGCCGCTTAGTATTCTCTACATCACCGCTTTTCCGCCGAATCAGAAAACCGCAGGACAAGATTATTCACGTCGTCTTTTAGATGATTTAGTTTCCCGTGGACATAAAATTTCTTTAATCTACGCAGAATATCCTGAGCACAAGATTGAACTTTCGCCAGAAATAAAAGTCCTTGCAAAAATAAAGCCGGCTTTTAAAAATTGTCTTTCACTGCCATTTTTCAATCCGTTCTTTACAAAGCGTTTTGACAAAAGTATTCTAAGACAAATTCAGAAAATCGCAGCAAATTTTGATATGCTCTATTTCGATTTTTCTCAGGTTCATATATATTCGCTTTTTGTAAAGCATCCGAACAAAGTTCTTATGTGCCACGATGTTATCTGCCAGAAATTTTCAAGAAAAGGCAAACTTTTTCTGCCATGGATAAAATCTTGCGAGAAAAAACTGCTTTGCTCTGCTGAAAAAATAATCACATTCAGCCCTAAGGATTGCGATGTAATAAAAAAGGAATACGGTCTAGATTCTACCGCCGTCAATTTTTATCTTAAAAACGGCCGCTTTGATTATGAAAAGTCGGGAATTGAGAAAATAGAAAATAAGTTCTGCTTTTACGGCGCATGGAACAGAGCGGAAAATTCAGCCGGGCTTGAATGGTTTTTAGAAAATGTCTATCCGAATCTTTCCGCCTCTGAGGATTTTCAGTTTGCTGTGATTGGCGGCGGAATGACTGAACATTTAAAATCTAAAATTTCAGCTTATAAAAATTTCAAGATTCTGGGCTTTGTTGAAAATCCTGTTATGGAGATTGCAAAGTGTCAGGCTCTTGTCGCGCCGTTATTTAAAGGTGCAGGCGTAAAAGTAAAAGTCATAGACGCGCTTTCTTCTGGAACTCCTGTAATCGGAACAGAAGTCGCTTTTGAAGGAATACAGGACAACTCTGAAAATCCGCTCTTTTTTGAAGCAAGCACATCGGAAAAGAAAAAACTTGCGCAAAAGTTCGCGGATATTTTGAATAACTGGAAAAGCATTTCTGCAAAGCAAAAGCAAAGCTCCGCTGATGAATTTTTTGAGAGATATAACAGAAATAAATTTGCGGATTTGCTATAAAAATTCGTGTTCTGCGAAAAAGCTTTCCATTTACATTCAGGTAAATCTGTATGGAGCTTGATGTGCATATTATTTTAGCCAGTTGGAATAGAGTTTTCTGTTGATTTATAGCAGGTCTGTATTCTATATCAAAAAATCATAGGAATTTTATTACAGTCTAAAAATCCCACTCAGATTCTAAAAACCAAGCTTCTCCTTTCTTGTAAGAAAATCGAGCGCGTTGATGTTGCGGATTCCGTTGAAATCTGAGTTCAAATTTCTGTCCATCGTGATTATAACTCTCGGGTACGAATCCGGAATGTTTTTGAAGGCAGAAAGCTCACGTTTCAGCGTCTCCTCGTCTTTTACGGTTTCTGCAACCTGGATGTAAAAAAGAGAAGTCTGATTCTTTGCCACAAAATCTATTTCGGCATCGAGGTTTCTGCCCGTGTAAATCGTAAAATGCTGCCGCTTAAGCTCAAGAAAAATCTGGTTTTCAAGGATGTGCCCCATGTCGATATTTCTGTAGCCCAAAAGCATGTTCCGAAGTCCTGTGTCGGCGATGTAGTATTTTGAGATGTTTTTAAGAAGCTCCTTTCCGCGCACATCGTAACGTTCAACCCTGTAGACTAAAAAACATTCCTCAAGAAAGTGCATATAGTTTTCGACTGTGGGCTGACTTGTTTTTCGCCCGGAGCTTGTAAGCGTGTCGCTGATTTTTTTTGAAGTGCAGAAATTTCCGCAGTTCTGGAACATGAATTTTATTACGGCTTCAAGAACCGCAACGTCCTTTATCTGATGCCGCCTTGCGATGTCCTTTACGATTATCGTGTTGTAAACTCCGTTCAGGTACTGGTATACGCTTTCAGTGTTTTTTTTGAGCTGAACGGTGAACGGCATGCTTCCGAATTTCACGTAGTCGTAATAGTTTTCTTCGGTTGTCTGAGATGGAAAATTATTTTCCTTTATGCATTCAAGATATTCGCAGAATGAAAAGGGAAGCATGTCAATCGTAACGTATCTTCCGCTTAAAAGAGTGGCTAGTTCCCCGGACAGCAGATCCGCGTTCGAGCCTGTCAGATACAAATCCACGTTTTTGTAGTTGAAAAGTGTTTCTACTGGCTTCTGAAAATCATTGCAAAGCTGAACTTCGTCAATAAAAACATAGTTCATTTTGTCTTCCAAAAGAGCGGATTTTATGAACGCATAAAGATTGTGATATTCCAATAAAAGCTCATTATTCAAGTCGTCAAGCCTGATATAAGTAATCTGCCTCTCTGAAACGCCTCTGTCCAGAAGTGTCTGCATAAACTGTTCCATAAGCACGGATTTTCCGCACCGGCGGATTCCTGTCAGAACTTTGATTACCTGCTTGTCTTTAAATGCTTCTATACTTTGAAAATATGAACTTCTTATCATTTATTCAAAGTGTACTTTGAAAATATTGCCATGTCAAGGTTGTTTTTAAGTTGATATTGAAAAATTTTTGTATTATATTTGTCATACCTGTAACTTCCGCACGATTTCTGCTATAATTTTTGCATGATTCAGATTTTTGGCACGACAAAGAATTTTGACACAAAAAAGGCGCAGATGTGGTTCAAAGAACGAAGAATTCCTTTTCAGTTCATCGATTTAAAGGAAAAAGAGATGAGCCGCAGCGAATTTGAAAGCGTTGTGGATTCACTTTCGCGCGAGACTGGCTCACGTGCGGATGCGGTTGCGCTTCTGGCAGACAAAAAATCAAAGGATTACGCCTCGTTCGCATATCTTGATGACGCTGACAAAGAAGAAAAACTTTTTGAAAACCCGCTTTTGCTAAAGCTTCCGATTTGCCGGAACGGAAAAAACGCAGCTACCTGCGGACTTGAAGTGAAAATCTGGGAAGGGTGGAAGTAGATTTTTTGAAGTGATGTAAGCGTGCTTTTTGTTCAAAATTGATTAAAAAATAAAATCCGCCGCAGTATGTCTGTTCAGCGACGGATTCCGCTTGTCATTGACTGGCATGAACGGGAGGTTTGTTTTATTTTAAAAGATATTCGACTGTGGTTACCACGCGGATTGTCTTTTTTTCCTGAAGATCTTCGGCAGCGTTCTCTATGCTAAAAAATCCCTGGGTTGCAGTTTTGATTTTTCCGACTTTGCTTCCAGAATCATGCGCAAACTGCTCGGCTGCTGTGCGTGCGTTTTTTGTCGCCTCCGCAATCATCTGCGGCTTTATGTTGTTCAGCTTTGTGAATTCAAATGAAATCTTGCTGTTGTAGTCTTTTGAGACTGCGATTCCGCTGCTCATAAGGTCAAGGGAATCGTCCTGTGCCTTTTTCACTTCTGCGACTTTTGACG
>NZ_DLLH01000070.1:1556-16515 GCF_002476655.1 Treponema sp. UBA7567 | reverse complement strand
TTTAATTCTGATAATTTCAGCTGCTTGAATTTCAATATCAGTAGCTTGACCTTGCGCTCCACCTAAAGGTTGATGAATCATGATACGAGCGCTTGGCAACGCCATTCTTTTACCTTTTGCACCAGAGCAAAGCAAGAATGCGCCCATTGATGCAGCTTCACCAATACAAATTGTTTGAACATCAGCCTTAATTAATTGCATTGTATCGTAAATTGCCATACCTGCTGTAATTACACCACCAGGGCTGTTGATATATAACATGATATCTTTTTCAGGATTTTCGCAGTCTAATAACAACATTTGTGCAACGATTGAATTTGCCAATTCATCATCAATTTCGTCGCCTAAGAAAATAATTCTTTCTCTTAAAAGTCTTGAAAAAATATCGTAAGCGCGTTCTCCGTTTCCGCTTCTTTCGATTACCTGTGGTACTAAATTATTCATTGTTTCGTTCATGTTTGTTGCTCCGAGCTGATATGATTTTTTTTAGATATTTTAAATATAACAAAAAAAATCTAGAAGTCCAAAAAAAAACGGAATGTAAACAAGATTTTTTTTGTCACATTCCGTTCACATTTAAACTTTTATAAAATTAGTTTGCCTTGAAAAGGTCTGCAAATGAAGTTTTGTCGCCTTTTGCAACCTTAATCTGTGCAAAAATATCATCGTAAAGTTTCTGTTCCTTTACATCGTCGATGAACCATTCTTTTGCACGTGGGTCAGCGTAGTGCTTTTTAACGTCTTCGACTGAAACACCGTTTGAATCTGCAAGCTTCTGGTATGCTTCTTCAACTTCTTCTGGAGTTACAGAAATATTTTTTGATTTAAGAAGTGAATCTACGATGATTCTGCTTTTTAGCATTTTTTCTGCATCTCCAGTCCACTGTGCGAGCATATCTTCTTTTTTCTGGCCAGAGGCTACAACCATTCTTTCGAGGTCTTCTGGAGTTGTCTGGAACTGCTGCGCCATCTGTCCCCAGCGGCCGTTAAGTTCTGCCTGGAGCATGCTTGCGGGAATTTCGATTGGATTTTTTTCGATAAGCTGCTCGAGAAGAGAATTTACTTTGATTTCTTTGATTTTTCTGTCTTTTGCAACGTTGAGATTTTTGAGAATGTCAGCCTTCAAGTCTGCAAGGGTTTTGTATTTGTCGCTTACGTCCTGTGCAAGATCATCGTCGAGTGCAGGAAGGTTGCGAACTTTAATCTGCTTTACAGTTACGCTATATTTTTTTGTATTTCCGGCAAGGTTTTTGTCAGCGTCTGTTTTTGCATATTTTTTTGTGATTTCTTTAGTTTCGTTTGTTTTCATTCCGATGATGTCATCATCGATTTTATAAACGTTTTCTGCTGTTCCAAGAGTGAATGTAAAACCTTCGCGTTTTGTTCCTTCTACAGTTTTTCCGTCTTCGCCGATCTCTTCAATGTCGATTGTAACGATATTGTCTTTTTCTGCTTTTTCGTCTTCTTTTTTGTCGATTACCGCAGCGTTTCTTTCCTGAATTCCTTTGAGCTCTTCCTCAACTTCTGCATCGCCTACAGAAACTTGAGGCTCTTTTACAGAAATCCNNACCGTTGAAGTCTTTTACTTCTACAGAAGGAAATACATCGTAAGTTACAGTGAAAGTGAAGTCTTTTGCAGTGTCAAATGCCGGCATTTCGTCCATTTTTGGCTGCGCATAAGGAAGAGGGCGGCTTGAAAGATCTTTTTCGTCCTGAAAAATTTCGTTCAATACGCTGTCGATGAGATCGCCTGCCGCTTCCATTTTGATCTGTTCGCCGTATTTGCGTTCAAGAACTGATGCAGGTACGTGACCTTTACGGAATCCTGGAATCTGAACTTGTTTTACATATTTTCCGAGTGTTGTTTTATAACCGTTTGCTACGTCTTCTTTTGCAACTGTTACTGTTAATTTTGCTGCCGAATGTTCAAGCTTTGTGATTTCTTTTGTGAATTTCACTTTTTGGCCCCTTGAAATAAAATGATTGGAACCTCTAAAAAAAATAGAGATGCCGTAATAAAAAAAAGCGATTCAGATGAAATCCAAATCGCTTTGCATAGAGCGGGAAACGGGAGTCGGACCCGCGACATCCACCTTGGCAAGGTGGCGCACTACCACTGTGCTATTCCCGCAAAAATAATTTGCATCTGTTTATAATCTGTTTTACAACAGTTGTGCAATAGAGCGGGAAACGGGAGTCGAACCCGCGACATCCACCTTGGCAAGGTGGCGCACTACCACTGTGCTATTCCCGCAAAAATGTTTTTGCTGAAATGCTGATTAACTTTTATTTAAGAAATGCTGCAATCAACGTGATAGAAAATATATCAGTTTGAAAAAAAAATGTCAATTTGTTTATTTGGAAAATTTAATTTTTTTGCGATTTTTTAAAATTTACGCCGGATGCGCCGCCCTTTAGTTGCAAAACTCTGGTTTTGCAATGAGCGTTAGCGAAGGCAGAGCAGCCGGTTAAGGAAAATACGGAACGCCGGCGGAAAACTTTTTTTTGAAAAAAAATGCCGTCCCGAATTTTTATAATCTTATGGCGAAAATAATACATTTTGACTTTGGTTTGTTGTTTTTATCGTTTTTGTCTGATATTATAGTTAGAAATGAAAAGTAGAATTTTATCACCTTCGTTGCTTTCTGCGGATTTTTCTAATCTTGCGGAGGCCTTGAAACTTTGTGAGGAAAAAAAATCGGGTGCGGTTCATATTGATGTTATGGACGGACATTTTGTTCCTCAGATTACTTACGGACAGCCAGTTATAAAATCTGTAAGAAAACTTACATCTTTGCCGTTTGATGTTCATCTTATGGTTGAGCGTCCTGAGGAAATGGTTGACACCTTTGCGCAGGCTGGGGCTGACTGGATTACTTTTCATCAGGAAGCGACTGTGCATATAGACAGGCTTGTTTCTCATATTCATTCGCTTGGAAAAAAGGCTGGAGTTTCTATTGTTCCGTCGACTCCTGTAAGCGCAATAAAGGAAATTCTTCCGGAAGTTGACCTTGTTCTTGTAATGACGGTTAATCCTGGCTTCGGCGGGCAGAAACTGATTCCCTATTGTGTTGGAAAAATTGCGGAGCTTGATTTAATAAGAAAGGAAAAAAATTACAATTATTTGATTTCGGTTGACGGCGGAATAAACAACGAAACTTTGCCTTCTGTGCTTGACGCTGGTGTTGATGTGGTTGTTTCGGGCTCTGCCTTTTTTAACGGCTCGTTTAAGTGGGAGGCGTAAATGCTTGCGCGGACTTTTTGTGGACAAGATCGGAACGGCTTAAAACGGTTTTTTGTTTTTTTTGCGGCTGCTTTTTTTGCGGCAGGAAGCATTTTTTGTCAGAAATATTCTGCGGAGCAAGAGCAGGGCTTTGAGGCTTTTAGAAAAAATGACTGGGCTTCTGCGATGTTTTTTCTGCGGAAGGCAGGAAGTTTGCCTGAAGGTTTTGACGAAGAGACTCTGTATCTTTTGGTGATGAGCGAAATCAATGCCTGCGAATATTCTGACGCGCTTTCTGACGTAAACGTTTTTTTGCAGTCTTTTGATAAAAGTCAGTATCTCCCGTATATGCATTTTCAAAAAGGACGGATTCTGCATCTTTTGGAACGCAATGAAGAGGCAGTTTTGGTTTTGAGCGATTTTTGTCATCTTTATCCGGATAGCGAGCTTTATGCGGCGGCTTTGTATTGGGTTGCCGAGTGTTTTTACGATGAATATAATTTTGATTCTGCCCGCGCTCTTTATGAGCGCGTTGTGTCGGATTTTCCGGCAGATGCGAAGGCTGGAGACTGCCGCTATCGTCTTGAAATGATTGCTCAGCGTGAGCGTGAAGAAAAATTGATTTATCTTTTAAAAGTAACCGGAGAAGAAAATCTTTCTGCGCGTGAAGAATATGAAAGACAGATAAAACTTTATCAAAGCCAGGATAAAATGGGGTTGAGAAAAAGCCTTGCCGATTCTCAGAACCGGATTGCCGAGCTTGAGGCGGAACTGGCGGAGCAGAAAAAAGTGAATTCCTCTCTTGAAGCGAAGGTGAGGAATCTTGACAACGTGATAAGTCCGCAAAATGTTTTGAAGGAAAAAAATGATGAGAAAATTTCTGTCCCGAAAACTGATCCAGAAATTGAGGCCCTAAAACAAAAGGCTTTGTTCTTGCAGTTTTTGCTTGAAGAAAAATAGCAGTTTTTTTTGTGTTTTTTTAGATTTTTAAAGTGTTTTGGCTTTTATAAGAATAAAAAATTATGCTTAAAAATAAAAATTCCGGAGATAAAAATTATGAAAGTTTTGAAAAAAAATCGTTTCAATAAGGTTTATTTTGAAAAAAAAGTTCTTTTATGCGCTGTTCTTGCGGTTTTTGCAGGCGGTGTATTTTATTCTCAAACCGAAAATGTGAATAGCGAAGCGCCGGCTGAAAGTCTTGGAGCAATGGAAAGTTCTGAAAATTCTGAGAAGGAATCAGTTTCCAAAGACGCTGGAAAACTGGAAAAAGAAAAGGCTGAAGAAAAAAAGGCAAAAAAAGAAAAAACTAAGAAAACAAAAAAGACAGAAAATGCTGATGAAGCTGATAAAAAACAGGAAAAGAATAATGAGATTACAAAAATCGATCCGTATCTTGGCGATGTTTATATTCCTGTAAAAAAATATTCACTTTTCTTTGAAAATTATTCTATCGAGTGTAATTCTGACCGTGGAACTTTTAATTTTTATTCTTCTCAAAAAAATCGCAAAAAAACTCCGGTTCTTTCAAATTATGAGGATTCAATTTCTTCATCTTTCTTTTTAAAAATTGGAAAAACAGTCTACTGCCTGAATAAAGACAGCGCGGTTCAAAAAAAGCTATGGAAAACAGCGAACGGAGCGCGGCTTGTTTACACAATAAGTAACAGAGCGCGTGTTGCCATAGATTTTTCGTTTGAGCCGGAAGAAACTGTTAAAAAGGTTTTTGCCCTTGAGCAAAATGATGAAAAAATTGCAATGAAACAGGATGAAAATCTTTTAAAAACAGAAGAAGAGGAAGAAGCTTCGGGCGAGGATGTTTTGCCTGGTGTAATAAAAATCAGGGCTTATGTTACAAATCTTTCTGAAAAAAAAGCAAATTTTGCATTGAAGGCTGTTTTGGATACGTCTGTTGGCGAAGGAGCGGATGTTCATTTTTTGACAGAAAACGGCCTGTCATTTAATTCTGAGCATCAGTTTGAAAATATGCTCAAAGAGAGGGTGTTGTGCGTTTCTGACTCGAAAACTTCCGCGGAATTTGTTTTTGAGGGAAAAAATATCTCTTCTCCGGAAGTTGTGACGGTTGCAAACATCTCATATTTGAATTCTCCGAGATGGATTATGGTTTCGGAAAACGGAAGAAGCTTTAATTCGCTGAATGCGTATAATAATTCGGGAATTTCGGTTGTCTGGCCGCAGAAAACGCTTCAAAAAGAAGAAACTTATTCAATTCAATTTTTTGCAGGAATTTCTTGCAACGGAAGAAAATGCGATACTTTAAAATACGTTGATTTTGCTGGAATTGGCGGCACAAAAAAACTTGAAAAAAGTGAGGCGGCTGCGAGCTTTGATGTTTCAGGTTCAAGAAAAACCGATGTTGATTTTATAGTTCAAAACGTTACTGAAAAACAGCTTGATTTTGAATATATTCAGAACCTTATAAATCGGATTGACGCTCTTGAAAGCACGGATGCCGATATTGACAGAAATGAGCTTAGGCAGCTTAATTCTGAGCTTGATGCTATTCTTGCAGCCTTGAGGAAGCGGAACTAAAATGAGCCGGGCAACGATTGACGAAGCGCGTTCACTTATTCGGAAAAAAAAGTATTCAAATGCGATTGTTCTGCTTGAAGGTGTCCGCGAAGTCTACAGAAACAGTTTCGATTATTATTTGATTTTGGGAATTGCCTGCCTTTACTCTGGCGATTATGGAAATTCGTACAGGAATTTTGATGAAGCACGGCACATAAAAGTTCAAAACGTAGACTTGCTTTTGGGACAGGCCGCTTTATATTTGGTTCGCGGAGATACAAGCGCTGCAATTGGCTATTATCTTGATATTCTCGATCTTGAGCCGGAAAATAAAAAGGCAAAGGCTGCCCTTGAATTTGTCCGCTCAAAAGGAGATTATGAAACGATTGTAAAATGGACAGATACTGGAAAAATAAAAGAATTTTATCCAGAAGTTGCTGCAAAAAAAGGAATCTGGCCTCTTGCGTTTTCTGTCCTTGCCGGAGGTTTTGCTGCTCTTGCCATTCTTTTTTGCATGAACTTAAGCAAGACAAGACAAGAGGCGCAGAGAGCGGATTTGAGCGAGCTAGACCTGACAGCTTCCGATAAGTCGAATTTGCAGGAAAAGGATTTGTCTGGCGGAGTTTATAAGTATATTCTTTCGGATTCTCAGATTACGCAAGCTTATGAAAAGGCAAAATTTTATTTTCAGAATTACAGGGATAATTCTTCCCGGGTTGAAATAAACAGAATTTTGAATTCAAATGCATCTCAGTCTGTAAAATCTAAGTCGGAACTTTTGGTTTCGTATTTTGAAGAGCCTTCTTTTGACAGTTTTTCTAGTCGTCCTGAAGAGAATTTTTCATATTCAACCGTAGCGGCAGAACCTGCTCTTTATTTGGACTGCTGGGTTGTCTGGTCTGGAAGAATTTCCAATGCAAAGACTGAAAATGACATTTTTAGTTGCGATCTTCTTGTCGGATACGAAAATCTTGAAAGAGTAGACGGAATTGTTCCGGTGATTTTTAATGTTGTTCCAAAAATAGAAGGAGACCGTGCGGTAAAAATTCTAGCGCAGGTAAAACTAAAAGACGGAAAATTGTGTCTTGTTGGACGCTCTGTTTATCAGCCTTTGAGAAAAAATTGATAAAAATTCGATATTGATGTAAAAATATACTGAAAAATTCAAAAAAAATGTGTAAAAATTGAATTTCAGGGCCATATATATAGTGGGAGGAAAAAAGGTGGCTAAAATGGTAGAAACAAATCAGCCGGCAGATATGTCGGAAAAACTGAAAGCTCTTGAAGCGGCTCGCATCCAGATTGAAAAACAGTTTGGTGCTGGCGCGCTTATGAAACTTGGAACTCAGCCGGATGCTCAGGGCGTTGATGTAGTTCCTTCTGGTTCGATTTTGCTTGACGAAGCTCTCGGTGTAGGCGGTTATCCGCGCGGTCGAATTATCGAGATGTATGGTCCGGAAAGTTCTGGAAAAACGACTCTTGCTTTGCATGCGATTGCGGAAGCTCAGAAACTTGGCGGAATAGCTGCATTTGTCGATGCAGAGCATGCTCTTGACCCGGTTTATGCAAAAAATCTTGGCGTAAATATTGATGAATTGTGGGTTTCGCAGCCGGATACAGGAGAGCAGGCTCTGGAAATTACAGAAAATCTTGTTCGCTCTGGAGCTGTTGATATTATTGTTGTTGACTCTGTTGCCGCCCTTACTCCTCAAAAAGAAATCGAAGGAGATATGGGAGATGCGATGATGGGGCTTCAGGCTCGCCTTATGAGCCAGGCTCTCAGAAAACTTACGGCCATCGTAAATAAAAGCAAGTGCATAATCGTATTCATCAACCAGATTCGCATGAAAATCGGCGTAATGTTCGGCAATCCGGAAACTACAACCGGTGGAAACGCCCTTAAGTTTTATTCGTCTGTCCGTTTGGAAATTCGCCGAATTGAATCAATTGACGGAAAAGGAGAGGAAGACGCTGTCGGTAACCGTGTCCGCGTAAAAGTTGTAAAAAACAAGGTTGCTCCTCCATTCCGCAAGGTTGAGCTTGATATTTATTTCGGAAAAGGAATTTCTGCGACCGCTTCGTTGCTTGATTCTGCCGTAAAGCATGGAATAATCGATAAGCGTGGAGCATGGTATACTCGCGGAGACGAAAAAGTCGGCCAGGGAAAGGAAAATGCAATCAACTTCCTTACTCAGAATCCTGAGTATGCAAAACAGATTGAGGCTCAGATTCGTGCGGAAGTTTTTCCTGGACAGGTTTTAAAAACAAAGGAAGGTGTTCCTGTTTATCCTGAACAGGTAAAGGCCTCAAAAGCCTTGGAAAAAGCAGAGAAAGAAAGCGCAAAACAAAAAACTGCTTCTCAGATAGAGGCTTCTTCTGAAGTTGTGCCGTCTGCAAAGGATGCTCTTTTTTAGTTATGATTGATGTTGTTTTGGGAGTAGGCTCCAATAAAAGCTGGAACGGAATGGACAGTTTGTGTCTTTTAAAAAGGGCCTGCGAAGCTTTGAACGGTCTGCTCTCAGAATTTTTGATTTCGTCAGTTTACCGCACAAAACCTATGTATCTTGAAAATCAAGATGATTTTTATAATATGGCAGTTCGCGGTAAAATTGATGATGTTTATTCACCTTTTGACCTGCTCGAAAAAATTCACGTAATCGAATCTTGCTTGGGACGCAACCGTGAGCTTGAAGTAAGAAATGGACCGCGTTCAGTCGATATTGATATTGAATTTTTTGGTAATCAGACAGTAGATACAAAAACTCTCCAGATTCCTCATCCACGGCATAAAGAAAGGGCATTTGTTTTAGTTCCTTTACTTGAGATTTTAAAAGAAAATGCCGATTTTATAAAAAGAGAAGATTTTTCCAGCTATTTGGAAAAAATTGGTTCGGGCGGAGTTGAGAAATTCCTTTCGGCCCGGGATTTTATAGACGGAAAATTTTAATGAATAAGCGTTTTATAAAATCATCGTTTTTTTTGAGGAGCTTTCATGGAACAGAACCTGGAGTTAAAAACAAAAACAATTGATTATGACGAAACTGCGGACAAAATCGTCCATAAGTATACCGTGGGTCAGTTTGAAGGTCCTTTGGATTTGCTTTGGACTTTAATCCGTGACAATAAAATCAATATTTATGATATTCCGATTGCCGAAATTACCGAGCAGTTTCTTGAATATCTTGATTATGCTTCTCAGGTTGAACTTGGCGATTTGTCCGAATTTTATAATATGGCGGCTCGCCTTGTTTATATAAAAAGCCGGATGATGCTTCCTGTTGAAGTAAAGGTTGATGACGACCTTGATTTTGACGATCCTCGTGAAGAGCTTGTTGAAAAACTTATTGAATACCAGAAATTTAAAAAGCTTTCAAATCTTATGGAAGAAAAAGAAGACGAAAGTGAATGGAATTTTGAACGAAAGAAAATTCAGCGGGTTCTTCCGTTCGATGATGAAAATATGTGGGAGCAGATAGATACTTGGGATCTTTTGCAGCAAATGCAGAAAATCTTTCAAAACCTTATTTCGCAGTACTCGGATTCAAAAATCATTGATATGTACGAAGAAATTTCGGTAAATGAAAAAATTACGCTGATGAATGAACTTCTTGAAAAAAAGGATGAATGTATGTTTACGGATTTGATTGTCAGACATGGCAATGTTCTTGATGTAATCTGCGCGTTTATGGCTCTTTTGGAAGCCGTAAAGTTTAAGATGGCAACGATTATGCAGAACAGAATGTTTGGCGACATAAAAATCTGTAGATATGCGGCATAAGGAATTATATAAAAAATGGATGTAAATCTCGAAAAAGAAATGGGGCTTGTAGAGGCGGTTCTGTTTTTGGACAGCGAGCCTCTTACTGTTGAGTCGATCGCAAAAATTGCAGAGCTTTCGGAAGATGTCATTGAGCAGTGTCTTGACGGGTTAAAGGAAAAGTATTCTCAAGAAAGTTCTGGTGTTGAGCTTTCAAAAATTACAGGCGGCTGGACACTTACTCCAAAGAAAGAATTTTGGGAAGTTCTAAAAGAGCGTTATGGAAATAAAAATGCAGGAAGATTGAGCCGTTCAGCAATGGAAGTACTTTCGATTATTGCCTATAAGCAGCCTATTACGCGTGCTGAGATTGAATCAATTCGTGGAGTTCCGCCGGATAATATGATTCGTATTCTTCAGGAACGGCAGCTTGTAAAGGAAGTAGGCAGAAAAGATGCTCCTGGAAGACCGTGTCAGTTTGGAACTACAAAAGAATTCTTGAAATTTTTTAATCTTAATTCAATTGCAGAACTTCCTGCTCTTGATGAAAAAGAATCAGAGAGGTTCGAGCTTGCAAGATAATTCTCAAGAAAAAAAACAAATTCGGCTTCAGGCTTTTCTTGCTCATTGCGGACTTGCAAGCCGGCGCGCCTGTGAAAATATAATTACAGACGGACGGGTATGCGTAAACGGAAAAACAGTCAGTGAATTAGGGGTAAAGGTTTCAGAAAATGATGTTGTCTGCGTTGATGGAAAACAAATTTCTCTTGAAAAAAGAAAAATTTATGTTCTGTTGAATAAACCTGCTGGCTATGTATGTACCCAAACCGATGAAAAAGGCCGGCCGGTTGCTGTTGATATTCTGAAAGAAAAATATTCTGAGCGGCTGTACAATGTCGGCCGTCTTGATATGTTTAGTCGCGGAGCTATAATTTTTACAAACGATGGAGATTTTGCCGCAAAACTGAGCCATCCTTCTAGTGAAATTGAAAAAGAATATCTTGTAGAAACCAGTTATCCTCTGCCAGAGGGTCTTGAAGATCGCTTTGCACGCGGAATTCGTGTCGAAGGGATTTTTTACAAAGCAAAAAGCGCGCAGGTTGTAAATTCTCACAAAATGAGGGTTGTTCTTGTCGAAGGTAAAAACCGCGAAATTCGCCGTGTATTTACCGATGCGGGAGCCGCAATCCGAAGCCTTCGGCGTATCAGGATTGGAAATGTAAAACTTGAAAATTTGGAAGAGGGAAAATTCCGTGAGCTTTCTGAAAAAGAAGTAAAAGAACTTTTATCTCTTTGCAAAAATAATATTGGGAGCGAAATATGATAATCGCAATGGACGGACCTGCCGGAACAGGAAAATCTACAGTTGCATCGTTGATTGCAAGAAAATTAAGAATTACCTATCTGAACAGCGGAAGTTTTTATCGGGCGCTTACAATGGCTCTTAATTCTTCTGATATTGATATTTCAGATTCTGAAAAAGTGCTTAAATTCTGCAAAAAACAGAAGCTTGAATATAAAAATTCACGTCTTGTGCTTAATGGAGTCGATGTTGAAGATCATCTTCACGATGATGCGGTTAGCAAAAAAGTTGCTCAGGTGTCTTCTATTGTGCCAGTCCGCCATCTTGTAAACGAAAGAATGCAGGAAATAACTAAGTCTCTTGACATTGTCTGCGAAGGACGCGATATGACAACAGTTGTTTTTCCAAATGCGCAATACAAGTTCTATCTTGATGCCTCGATAGATGTTCAGGCTCAACGTCGTTTCGATCAGGGCGTTTCTAATATGACGCTCGAAGAAGTAAAGGCGGCAATTCTAAAACGCGATGAAATTGACAGGAATAAAGCAGAAGGAGCCTTAAAGCGTGCTCCGGATGCCTTTTACATTGATACATCAAACTTGACTATAGAGCAGGTTTGTGCGATAATCTTAAGCAAAATTCAAAACAAAGGGTTTACTATGGAACAGATGGAAGTGGAAAAGGAAGAGACAAAAAGCTCTATCCAGACACAATTAGAGGAGTCTCTCAAGAGTTTTATGCCTCTTGAAGATGGTCAGCTTGTTGACGGTACTGTAATTGCAGTTACAGATGAACTTGTATTTATCGATATTGGTGCTAAATCGGAAGGAAAGATTCCTGTGCAGGAATTTGCAGGAAAACTGCCAAAGCCTGGCGATGTAGTTTCCTGTGTGCTTGTAAAACTTAACGGCCGTAATGGTCCGGAAGTTTCTTTCACAAAAGCGCAGTCAAAACAGTTGTGGAAAGATCTCCGCAAGGCTGCTGAAGAAAAAACTCCAGTAGAAGGAACTATAGAAAAAGAAGTAAAAGGCGGTTTTGAAGTAAACCTTGGTGGCGATATTCGTGCGTTCTTGCCAATCAGTCAGTCTGATTCTTCAAAAGTTGAAGAACCGAAAAAACTTATTGGAACAGTTTCTAAATTCTATATTGAAAGACTGTATTCGGACAACAAGGCAAATGTTGTTGTAAACCGCAGAAAGTATCTTGAAGAAATTATCAACAAGGCTCGTGATGATTTCTTTGCAAATACTCAGGTTGGCGACACTGTAAAAGGAACTGTGAAATCATTTACAAGTTTTGGTGCTTTTATCGATCTTGGCGGTTTCGACGGTCTTCTTCATATCAATGATATGAGCTGGGGACATGTAACTCGTCCAAAGGATTTCGTAAAGAAAGGGCAGGAAATTGAGCTTAAAGTAATTGCTCTTAATCCTGAAGATAAGAGAATCAACCTGTCTCTTAAACATTTTACTGAAGATCCTTGGGTTCATTTTGAAGATAAATATCATGTAAATGATGTTGTTGAAGGAACAGTTACAAAACTCACAGACTTTGGCGCTTTTATTGCCCTTGAAGAAGGAATTGAAGGTCTCGCTCACATTTCTGAATTCAGCTGGACAAAGAAAGTAAACAAGGCTTCTGATATGGTTCAGATTGGCGACAAAGTAAAGTGTATGGTTCTCGGCTATGATATTCAGGCTGGACGCGTTTCTCTCGGTTTGAAACAGGTTACGCCAAATCCTTGGGATACAATTTCTGAAAAATATGCAGTTGATTCTGTAGTTCACGGAAAAGTTGTAAAAATCACAAATGCAGGTGCATTTATTCAGCTTGAAGAAGGTATCGATGGATTCCTACATTCAGAAGATATTTCTTGGACAAAGAAAGTTAAGCATCCTGGCAGCGAATTTACAGTCGGTCAGGAACTTGATGTAAAAATCCTTGATGTAAATCCTGAACAGCACCGCATTACAGTTGGCTTAAAGCAGCTTACAGATAATCCTTGGGTGGCATTTGCAGAAAAATACCATGTAGGTTCAACTCTTGAGGGCGAAATTACATCAATCACTGATTTTGGTGTATTTGTAAGAGCTCCAGAGGGAATCGAAGGTCTTGTAAACAAGGCTAACCTCAGCGATGACAAAGATGTTCCTTTTGAAGAAGCTGTTGAAAAATACAAAGTAGGCGACAAAGTTAATGTTTACGTTGTAGACATCAATGTTGAAAGAGAGAAAGTTGCTTTTTCTGTAAAAGATTTCAAAAAAGCTCAAGCTCGTAAAGAAATCAATCAGTATATATCTTCTGAAGATAATGTTGGTGGTGCATATACACTCGGTGATATGCTTAACGATCAGAAAAACAGTTAGTCGATTTCGATGGGTGAACTTGATTCTCTTACTTTTGAAAAACTAAAAACACTCATCGAAATAAACGGCAGAATAAATTCAAATTATTCAGATGTAAATGCGTTGCTGGTTTATATTCTTGAATCAGCAATGCGTTTGGTCGAATGTGAATCTTCTTCACTTCTGCTTGTAAACAAAGAAGACGGAACTCTTCGCTTTGTAGTTGCCTTGGGGCCGAAAGGTGCTGAGGCAAAAAATATAATTGTTGAAAAAAACAGTATTGCCGGTTGGGTTGTTGAAAATAATAAACATGTAATCGTCAATAATGTAGGTCTTGATCCGCGCTTTTCAGATACGGTTCAAAATAAAACTGGTTATGTAACAAAAACGATGATTGCGATTCCAATGCGTGTAAAAGGACAGTGCATTGGCGTAATCGAGCTTATAAACAAGTCTGGTTCGCGGGGATTTTGCAATTCTGATTTGGAAATTTTGAATCTTCTAGCAAGCCAGGCAGGAATTGCATATTTGAATGCAGATTCTTACCGGTCGGCAAAAGATAATTTTTCTGTATTGCAGAGTAATATCGTCAGTGGAAGCGATTATCATCCTTTTGTTGCAAAAAGTCCGGTTGTCTTGGATTTGCTTCATATAATTGATGAAGTTGCGAAGGCGAATACAACAATTCTTATAACAGGCGAAAGCGGTGTTGGAAAAGAACTTTTTGCTGAACAGATTCATTTGCGGTCAAACAGGGTCGGAAAGCCTTTTTTGCGCGTAAATTGTGCGGCTTTGTCGTCTGCGCTTTTGGAAAGTGAATTATTTGGGCATGTAAAAGGCGCTTTTACAGATGCAGTTTCAGATAGAAAGGGAAGGTTTGAGGCGGCAGAAGGCGGAACTTTATTTCTTGACGAAATTGGTGAATTGCCTTTGGAATTGCAGTCAAAACTGCTTAGAGTTTTGCAGAGTCACACTTTTGAGAGAGTTGGTTCTAACGAAACGATTTCTGTCGATGTCCGGATTATCGCTGCGACGAACCGTAATCTAGAAAAAATGGTAAGTGAGGGGGCATTCCGTAGCGATTTATATTACAGGCTGAATGTAATGCCTATAAATGTTCCTCCTTTGAGAGAACGGAAAGAAGATGTGCTTCCGCTTGCAAAATTCTTTTTGGCAGAATTTGCGAACGAAACAAAAAAGAATTTTGAGTCTTTTTCGGCAGCCGCAGAGAAAACTCTTTTGGAATATTATTGGCCTGGAAATATTCGTGAATTGGAAAATTCAATAGAAAGGGCCTGTGTTTTGGGTAAGCCTCCGCTTATTCAGACTGAAGATTTAAGAATCAATTCAACTGTTGCTAGTGTTCAAAAAAATAAAACGCAGGATAGTTTTGAAGAGATTGCTGATGAAATTGCGAATCCAGCTGATGGGGACAGAACCTTAAGAACAGCTTTAAATAAATTTAAAACCGCCTATATTAAAAAGATTCTTGATTCTACATCTTGGAATCAGACAGAGGCGGGAAAAATTTTGGGAATCCAGCGGACTTATGTTTCACGATTGCTGAATGAACTTAAAATCCGTTGAATATAAATAAAAAATTTGGAGATAAAAATATGTCTAATGAAGAATCAAAAACGTCTGTTCTTGGAAAATTCCTTGAAAAAAATATAAAAGTTATCGGTGGTTTGATTGCCATTTTAATAGTGTTTGTTATTGTTGCGGTAGTCGGCTCTTCAATAAAAACAAAGGTCGCTGAGGAAGGACTTTCTCAGGTTGATATGGTTGAATATACTTTCAAG
>NZ_DLLH01000070.1:0-1550 GCF_002476655.1 Treponema sp. UBA7567 | reverse complement strand
GGCAGGAGACTGCACTTGCTGAACTTGAAACTCTTGCTTCGAAAGGTGGAATTGTAGGTGTAAGGGCAAATATGCTAAAGGCTGAGATTCTTTTTGAACAGAAAAATTATGATGCAAGCCGCAGCGCCTGGTTAAAGGCTGCTGCGGCAAAAAAATCGACTTATACGGCTCCTCTTTGTTATTACAATGCGGCAATTTGTTCTGAAAACTTGAATGATTTGGAAGACGCCATTTCTTGTTATGAAAAGGCGATTTCTTCGAAAAATTTTTATCTTATCGACCATGCATATTTTAGCCTCGGTCGCGTGAACGAAGCTAAAGGTGATTTGGAAAACGCTGTTGAAGCTTATGAAAAAATTGAAGCAATTCATTCTGGTTCAAGATGGGCAAATCTTGCAAAAGACCGGATTATTGCAATTAATTTAACAAAAGCAGAATAATTTGTAACTTGATAAATATAAAATAGTTTTTTTATTATGAAAAGTTTCCCTATGGCAAGTAAAATATTTATTATGTGTATTCTTGCCTTTACGGAAACTTTTTTTGTTTCCTGCGGACTTGAAGATGTAATAACAGTAAATGCTCCGACATCTCTAATCAATAGCCCGCTTTACAGTGGCGATGATTATTTGAAATGGTACGCTTCTTTTAGGGTGAATGAAACCGACCAGCCCGATTCTTTTTCTGGAACTGAAATTTATTATAAAATTTACAATAATTCCAGCGATTTAATCTCCCAGCGAAATTCAATTCTCTCGGTAAACACGAGCAGTAATTCGACAGCGGCGGCTACAAGAATGGTTGATACTTATCAGTATCAGGTTTTGGGCGCACGTTCTTTTAAGACTAACAAAACTGTTTCTCAGTCGGTGTTTGTTCCTGCTTCTATTCTAAAAGATAGGTTAAATGTCGCTTTTCGGGTAAAAACTTATACTGGAAATGAAAATTACGGAGCTAATGGAGAGGATGTTTCGAGTTTTGAACAATTTCGTGCATGTGTAAAGTTTTCTGGCCGTTTAAGGGCTTTTGTCAATGATTCTACAGTTTTTGTTGATTATGACTCTTCAGAGGGCTGGAAATATTTTTCTGGAACTTCGGGTAGTTTTGGAACCTCAGTTTCATATGATGACATAGATTTTATCATTCCTTCGAGAAGCAATGGAAAATCATTTGATTTTTTTGATGAACAAGATACAGATTCAGACGAGAATGTACAGCCGTCGGAAAGTGATGATGATTATAAGCATAATGATTCGGCTTCTGCGAGCGATACTTATTATGTTCAGTTTTTTTCAGTCGGAGTCGCATTTGATAGCAGTTCACTTTCGAACGCTTATAGTCTTCTCCTTGATCTTGGTTCAGTTCCGATAATAAAAAATAAATAGTATCGGCTGTAAGTGTTTTTTTTGCAGAAAAAAACAAAAATTGCAATAATTTTAGAAAAATGCGGCAGATTGAGTGTTGCAAAAAAAATGCAATTTTGATAAAGTGAATAAATACGAGATTGTAGCTCAGTTGGATTAGAGCATCTGCCTTCTAAGCAGAGGGTC
>NZ_DLLH01000016.1:45069-48772 GCF_002476655.1 Treponema sp. UBA7567 | reverse complement strand
AAACCCGTTTATTTACGTGTGCGCTAAAAGCGCACGGCCGGGCCTTATAGCCCGGATTGGAGCCCCGGAGTTGCCGCAGGCAATGAGCGCTAGCGAAGGGCGGAAAGCCGGTTAGGGCGAAGATGTGCTCCAAAAATAAAAAAAACGGCGCCTTAAATAAAGATGCCGTTTTGTAAAATATTAAAGAGGAATGTTTCCGTGTTTTTTGAGAGGTTTGTCCGAAACGCTCTTATTTTCGAGAATTTCAAAACTGCTTAAAATTCGGGCGCGGGTTTCCTGTGGTTCAATTACGGCGCTTATGTAGTCGCGCTGAGCGGCAATTGTAGGCGTCATAAACGTTGCACGGTATTCCTGTCCTTTTTCCTGCACGAGCTGGGCATTGTTCGGGTCTTTTAATTCTTTTGCATAAAGAATTCCAATTGCTCCTTCTGCTCCCATTACGGCAATTTCTGCTTTTGGCCAGGCATAAACAAAGTCTGCGCCGAGGTGTTTTGAGCACATTGCAATGTATGCTCCGCCGTAAGCCTTGCGGGTGATTACTGTAACTTTTGGAACTGAGGCTTCTGCATAAGCGTAGAGAATTTTTGCTCCGTGGCGGATAATTCCCTTCTGTTCTTCTTGCGGACCTGGAATAAAGCCTGGAACGTCAACAAAGGTCAAAAGCGGAATGTCGTAAGCGTCGCAATAGCGGACATGGCGTGCAATTTTGTCGGAAGCGTCGCAGTTCAATACACCGCCAAAGTTTCCAGGATTGTTTGCAACTACGCCAACCGTCTTGCCTTCGATTTTTGCAAAACCTACAACTGCGTTTCCTGCAAATTCTTCTGTTGATTCAAAGAAGCTGTCATCGTCTACAACGCGGTTGATTACTTCGCGGATATCGTATCCTTTTGTGCTTGTTTCTGGAAGAACAGAGTCGAGTTCAGCAGATTTTTTTTCTGTATATTTAAAGTCAGCTTTTTTACCAAAAAGAGCCTTTTTTTCTTTTGGCTCAAAAGGAGTTTTGTCGCCGTAATAGTGAGGAATATAATCGAGAAGCTTGCGTACTTTTTCGATACATTCTGCTTCTGTCGGGCAACGGTAGTGTGCAACGCCTGATTTTTGAGAGTGAATTGCAGCTCCACCCAAGTCTTCCGATGTAATGTCCATAAACATTACCTGTTTTACAACTTTTGGTCCTGTAATGTACATTTCAGAAATTTTATCGACTGTAAAAATAAAGTCCGTAAGTCCAGGAGAATAAACTGCGCCGCCGGCACAAGGTCCTGCAATCACAGAAATCTGCGGAATTACACCGCTTGCGCGTACATTCTGACAGAAAATTTCACCGTAACCGCAAAGAGCGTCAACTCCTTCCTGAATACGGGCACCGCCAGAATCGTTAAGTCCGATTACAGGACAGCGGCATTCAATTGCCTTTGCAATGAGTTCTGCAATTTTCTGACCGTGGACTTTTCCTAAAGAACCGCCCTGTACTGTAAAATCCTGTGCATAAACTGCAACCTTTTTTCCGTTTACCTTTCCAAAGCCTGTGATTACGCCGTCATAAGGAATTGTTTTTTTGTCCATTCCAAAACTTGTGCACTGATGCTGAGCATCTGCATAAATTTCCATAAAACTGTCTTTGTCGCAAAGAAGGTTGATTCTTTCAATTGCGTGAAGTTTTCCTTTTGCGTGCTGTTTTTCAAGATTGTAGTCAAAAGCCATCTTAATGCCTCGCTTTGTTAATATCTAACTAGGAGAATACGACATTTTCTCAATAAATGTCAATATGACAAAAAGAAAGAAAATGTCATTTTAAGAAAAAGAAGGAAAGAACAGAATGTTTGCAATTTTACTTAAATTCTTTTGCGGCTGAATTATTGTATTTTTTTATCATATATGGAACTTCGTCTCTTAAATCCATTTCTGACGGCACAAAATTGTACTTCTGGCGCAGAAGTTCTGACGCTTTTTTTACGTCTTCTCCAGTTTTTTCAAGACAGTCCAGATAGTCTTTTTTGTAGTTTTTTACGCTGTAGGAATTCCGGAAAGTTTTTCCAGTTCCGCTGATTTTTCTTACAATCCATCGCTTTCCGTTCCACACAAGATTAACATTTTCTGTCGTTGTCAAAACCGTAATTATCGGCTCGCCTTCGTTGTAAATCAGATTGTAGCTTACTTCGTGGCTTGTTTCGTCGCCTTTTTTTAAGGTTTTGCCGTTTTCTTCTTTGAGCGGAGTTTTTTTGTCTTTTCTTTTTGGATAATCAAAATTTGAAGAAGTTTGAATTCCGTCAATCGTCAAATTTGTAATTCCGTATTGCCAAAAATCAGTCGTCCCTCTAAAGAACAGCCAGCCGGCAGGAGTTAAGGTTCCGTCTTTTTCGTCCATTGCAAGCCTCTGTTTGTTTGTAACATAAAATCCCGAAACCTGCTGAATAAGGCTTTTTGCTTCTTTTCCTTTTGCAATTTCCTGAATAATCGTAACGTCAGCCTTGTGAATTCCTGTCAAAAGAGTCTGCACGGTCTGCCCGGAAGTAAGTCCCATGCTCGTTGCAAGTTTTTGATTTTCTTTATTAAAACTGGATGCAACCGAAAATCCGGCAATTGCCGCCAAAACGCTTCCCCAAATTTTTTTTGAATTTCTTCGATAAAAACGTCCGGACTTTATTTTTTTCGCCTGTTTTTTTATGAATTTGATTCGTCTTTCTAAAAATTTCTGGTCGCCCTGATTTTTAGAAAATCCAGCCTTAAAAAAATCTTCCAAAAGTTTTGAATTAAATTCCATGGCTTTTTTTAGAATTTCAATGCGATTTTTTTCGGTTTTTTCGTTTACAAAACGGCGCTCTCCAGGAATAGTCCGTTTTTTTCGTTTTATGCAAAGCCCTGCGTCTACAGACAACGCAAGTTTTTCGTTTACGGCAGGAATTTCGTATTCAACAGGAATAAAATTCGAATCCGTAATATCCGCCTGTCTTTTTTCCAAATTTTCCTGGCAAAAAGCATATTTTTTTGTGATTGCCCGATAAGCTAGCGCGGCTCTTGTAAAAAGCGCCGCTTCCAGACCTTCGAGTCCGCGGTGAACAAAAATTCCCTGAAATTTTCCATAATCTTTTGAATTTTCTGCGCAACGCTCAAAAAGATTTCCTGGAAGAACAACTGCCCAAAAACTTCCATTTTTCTGTTTTTCCGAAACCAAAATCCCCTGTGCGCCCGGAAAAACCGTCAATTTTTTCGATTCGTATTCATTTTGATTTTCGCAAAAGCCTGCATCTTTGAGAATTTCGTCCATCGCCTTAAAAACCGCAACAATTTTTTCGTTGCAATTTTCTTTTTTGTTTGCTTCGTTTTTATCTTCAAAAATCTTAAAAAGCGGCTCAAAAACCAATTTGCCTTCGCCCGGCATTTTTCCTGCAAACGCGGCCGACTTGTCTTCAAGAATCTTAATGGAATCAAAATTCCATTTTTTTAACAAAATCCGTCCGTCAGCGCAAATTTCTGCCGCAAAACCGTCTTCTGCCAGAAGTTTTTCCAAGTCAGTGCGCGCAAAACTCTGTTCAGCCAAAAATGAACGTAAAAAAATTTTATCTTCTTCAAAAAAAATGCAATCCATACAACAAATTTATTTATATTGAAGATAAAAGTAAAGTTAAAAATTGTACGGGCGGATTTTTTTGAGTAAACTCAAAAAAAACGAGCTTTTCAGGGCTACGGCATTCGCCTC
>NZ_DLLH01000016.1:37560-45033 GCF_002476655.1 Treponema sp. UBA7567 | reverse complement strand
CTTCCGCATTTTGTTTTTGTTATCACCTTAAATAAAACAAATTTTTACATTTATAAAATTTTGATAAGACTTATAATATATGAACGTATGAATTTAAAAAAGATTGTTTCTGGTCTTGAAAAAAAATATGTGCTTTTTACGCTTTTTACTCCTCTTGTCATGATTGGCGAAGTTGTTATGGAGACTGTAATTCCGCTTATAATGGCACATATAATTGACAATGGAATCGCAACAAAAAATATAAATTATGTAGTCCGCACAGGAATTTTTATGGTTCTATGCACACTTTTTTCTCTTTCGTGCGGAGTTTGCGGCGGCCGCCTTTCTTCTCTTGCTTCTTATGGTTTTTCAAAAAACTTGCGGGCAAATTTGTTTAAAAGAGTTCAAAATTTTTCTTTTGCGGGGCTTGAGCATTTTGGAACAGGTTCTCTTGTTACTCGTTTAACGACGGACGTTACAAATCTTCAGAATATGTACCAGAATTTAATCCGCAGTTTGGTTCGCGCTCCGCTTATGATGCTTACAGGAACGATAATTGCCTGTTTTATAAACCTGAGGCTGGCGTTTTTGTTTTTTATTGCAATCCCTCTGCTTGCCTTTTTTTTGATTTTTATTTCTGCAAAGGCATACCCGCGTTTTCAAGCAATGTTTAAAAAATACGACGCGCTCAATAGTTTTGTCCAGGAATGTATGATTGGAATTCGTGTCATAAAAGCATTTGTCCGCGAAGATTTTGAATGTGAAAAATTTGAAAAAATTGCCGCTCAGTTGCGCGATTGTCAAGTTCGTGCCGAAAAACTTGTAATCTGCTCAATGCCGATAATGAAATTTGTAATTTACATGTGCATAATCGCAACTCTTTGGTTTGGCGGAAAAATGGTTATTATCGGTTCTATGAAAACTGGAGAACTTGTAAGTTTTCTTACTTATGTTACGCAGATTTTAATGAGCTTGATGATGCTTAGTTCGATTTTTGTTCAATTTATCCTCTCTAAAGCTTCTGTTTCTCGTGTTATGGAAGTTCTTTCGTTTAATACCGAAGAAGATGATTCAAATGACGGCTCAAAAATCAATTCTGTCAAAGACGGTTCAGTCGAGTTTTTTAATGTCTCCTTTTCTTATGAAGGCAAAAACGGCAACTGCGTTTTGTCGGACATAAATTTAAAAATTCCTTCAGGTTCGGCTGTCGGCATAATCGGCGGAACTGGTTCTTCAAAATCAACCCTTGTTTCTCTTATCCCTAGGCTTTATGACTGCACTTGTGGCTGCGTAAAAGTTGGCGGAGCCGATGTAAAAAATTACAGTTACAAGGCTCTTCGCGGTGCTGTCGGAATGGTTTTGCAAAAAAATGTGCTTTTTAGCGGAACAATCGAACAGAATTTGCGCTGGGGAAACGAAGACGCAACGCAAAAACAGATTGAACATGCCTGTCAAGTTGCAGATGCGTTCAATTTTATTTCTGAGCTTCCAGCTGGCCTTAAAACTGAGCTTGGACAGGGCGGAGTAAACTTGAGCGGAGGACAAAAACAGCGTCTTTGCATTGCGCGCGCGCTTTTAAAAAATCCGAAAATTTTGATTTTGGACGATTCAACGAGCGCCGTTGACACCGCAACAGATTCAAGAATTCGTGCCTCTTTGAGAAATTGCCTGCCTCAAACCACAAAAATAGTAATTGCGCAGAGAATCGCTTCAGTTCAAGAATCGGATTTTATTGTCGTGCTTGATGAAGGCAAAATAACTGGGATTGGAACTCATAGCCAGCTTTTGCAGGAGAACAAAGTTTATAAAGAAATTTATGATTCTCAAATTAGTAAAAATTAAAAATCGGGGAGAAAAGCATAGATGTCATCTGTAAAAAATCGTGGCGCTCAAAAGCCCAATCACACAGTAAAAACAGTTTTGCGGCTCCTTGCTTACATGAAAACTTTTAAAGTTTTGCTGCCTCTTCTTTTTTTCTGCATAATTTTGTCGGCAGGAGCAGAAGTTGCGGGCGCATATCTTTTAAAACCTGCCGTAAATAATTATATTCTTCCTCTTATGGGAAAGCAAAATCCGGATTTGACAGGATTTGCCGTTTTAATAATAAAAATAGCCGGAATTTACGCGATCGGCGCAATTTCGTCTTTTTTAACACAAAGGCTTCTTTTAAAAATTTCAACTTCGACTCTTTATAAAATCCGTTGCGAACTTTTTAGCCATCAATCTAAGCTTTCACTGCGATATTATGATTCACATACGCACGGAGTTTTAATGTCGCTTTATACGAACGACACTGACACTTTGCGCGACATGTTCAGCCAAAGTATTCCTCAGCTTTTGACGGGAATTTTTCAGGTTGCTGGAATTTTTTGCATGATGCTTTTTTTAAGCATTCCGCTTACTGCCGTTATGGTTTTGACAGTCGCAGGAATCATGCTTTTGAGCGCGACGGTCGGAAAAAAGAGCGCAAATGCTTATCGGGTTCAGCAGGAAAATATTGGCAAAATAAACGGCTACATAGAAGAAATGATTGAAGGCCAGAACGTTGTAAAAATCTTTACGCGGGAAGAACAGGCAAACAGAAATTTTTCTAAACTGAACGAAGCCCTATGCGAATCTGGAACTCAGGCGTCAACTTATGCAAATATTCTTGGTCCGATTATGAACAACCTTTCTCATTTTCAATATGCCTTGATTTCTATTTTCGGCGCGGTTCTCGTAATTACCGGTTACATGGATTTGGGAACAATTGCAAGCTTTTTGCAGTCAACACGAGAATTTTCCCGTCCGCTCAGCCAGTTGAGCCAGCAGTTCAATTCAATCTTGAACGCTCTTGCCGGAGCAGAAAGAATTTTTGCCGCAATCAATCAAAAGCCAGAAACTGACAATGGAACTGTTTCTTTGGTAAATGCTTATGAGGCAAAATTCAAAAAAGACGAAAAAGTTCTTGTTCAGAGTTTTGCGCAGACAGGAACATGGGCATGGCATTGTCCGGAACTCGACAGATTAAAACTTCTTTGCGGCGATGTTGTTTTTAAGGATGTCAATTTTTCTTACAACGGACGCAAAAGAGTTTTAAATGGAATCAGTCTGCACGCAAAACCAGGACAAAAAATTGCTCTGGTTGGTTCGACAGGTTCTGGAAAAACGACTATTGCTAACCTTTTGACGCGGTTTTACGACATAAAAGAAGGTTCTGGCTCTATTACTTATGACGGAATTCCTTTAAATGACATAAAAAAGCAGGATTTAAGACGTTCCATTGCTGTTGTTCTGCAAGATATTCACCTTTTTACGGGCACGGTTCTCGAAAATATTCGCTACGGAAACCTTGAAGCAACGGATAACCAGGTTTATGACGCGGTAAAGCTTGCAAATGCCGATTCATTTATCCGCCACCTTCCGCAGGGATTTGACACTGTTATAAAAGGCGACGGCTCAAATTTAAGCCAGGGCCAGCGTCAGCTGATTGCGATTGCCCGGGCTGCGGTTGCAAATCCGCCGGTCTTGATTCTTGATGAGGCGACAAGTTCAATTGATACCCGCACAGAATTCTTAATCGAAAGGGGCATGGATCAGCTTATGAAAGGGCGCACTGTCTTTGTAATTGCGCACAGGCTTTCGACAGTGCGCAACGCAGACTGCATAATTGTCCTAGAAGAAGGAACTATAATCGAACACGGAACTCACGATGAACTTTTGCAAAAGCATGGAAGATATTATCAGCTTTATACCGGGGCATTCGAGTTGAATTAAAAAATTCTGTAAAACAAAAAAAGTCACGCTTTAATGCAGTGTATTTTTATGTTAAACTCAGTGCCTATGAGAAAATACTGCAAGAATTCATCAAAAAAACTTTTAAATTTATATTATGCCTTTGTTCCTGTTGTTTTAGGAACTTTTGGATCGCTGTTTTTTTCCTCCTGCCAGACACCTCAGTCAACTTTTGCCTCTCTTTCTGCCGACGGCAAATTTTATAAATCCATCGAAAATTCTCTTAACGCTCCAGATTCACTTTTTTTGCAGGACAATTCTTCCGAACAGAGCATAAATGGAACTTATCCTGAGCATATTTTTATAAAAACGCGGACACAGACTTTTACAAAGAATTACGAATTTATGATTCGCAACGGAAAGCTCTTGTTTAAAACTAAAAACGAGAGCTTATGGAAGCTTTATTGCGGAACTGGACTTCCAGAAGGCGCGCAGTCAGTCGTAGAAATTTCGGGAGATTCAAACTGCGTCTTTGTTTTTGACGAGCAGGGCAGGCTTTACAGAACTTACACAGAAAAAGAAGTCAGAAAAAAGGCTGCAAGTCCTTTTTACGTAAAACCTTTCACTTGGGTTTATCTTTACGGGTGGCCAGAGAGTGTGGTTTTTAAACCTGGAATTGTTGTAAACAATTACCGGGCCTGGGCAATGGGAGCAAGACGGAAAGATGTACTTTGGCATGAAGATATTTTTAAGAACGAGCATCATTTTGGCACAATGGGGCTTGAGACAATCTATTTTTTGACCGAAAAAGGAAACGAGATTCGCTTTACGGATTCAGGGCTTCCTGCCGACCTTTCAAAAACTTTTTTAACTCCAAAAAACGGACGTTTTATCGCCGTAAATTTAAGCAATTCGGCTTCGACAAATTTTATAATCGGCGACAAAGGCTCAATGTACACAAGGCTTATTGATTTTGACACTATGGGCTGCGATCCAATGTTTTTTAAATATACTTACGAGCCTTATAAGTCAAAATATAAAGGAAATGAATACCGCTCAAATTTTGAAAGCTGGGGACTTCCAGCAGAAGACTGGCGTAAGCAGCCGGATATTAAGCTTGAGGGAAAAGCCCGCCTTACAAAATTCATTTCGATTCATCAAAACGGGCATGGAAATTCCGCGCGGGAGCTTCGTGTCGCAGGATTGGATTTTGAAGGCAACACAGGATTTTATTCAAAACAGATTTTTGACGCAGAATGGACTTTTACAAAGTGCAATTTATTTTTTACAGAGCAGGATTATTTGGGCGGAAAATCGGAATGGGGAGAATCCTGCGAATACGCTTTTAAGGGCAGTGTTTTTGAAAACGGAAAAAATCTCGAAAATCTAAGCGTTCAGGTTGAAGATTTTACGCTTGCAAACGAAGGCGGTTTTAATTTAAAGATAACAATAAAAAAAGACGGTTGGCAGGAATCAAAGTCAATAAAATTCTATGACGTAGAAATGTGGACTTATATGCCGCGCTTTGATCCCGGAAAAGACGGAGTTCCGAAGAACTTTTTTGTTACGCCGGATTTTTCAAAAGAAGACATAAACTGCGAACATGAAGAATTTACAGAACTCCTGAAAAAAATGTTTGACGGAATAAACCGAAAAACTTTTTGTGTAAAAAGCTCGGCAACTGAAAATTATTTGGAATTAAACTGGAAAAACTCAAAAGGTCTTCTTTCTGCAAACGAATTTAAAATTTTTATGGACAAAAGCGGAATTTCGGGCGATCCGGACGCCTTAAAAGCTGTTTATATGTACGAAAATCCGTTCCTTCAGGTATTCAATCTTCCGGAAATGGCTTTTGAAAAAGCCGTCTACACTGCGCAGGATACCGAAAACCTCAAAAAAGCTGCAGAATCCAACAGACAGTATGCGAAACTTTTGAGCGGACAGATGAAAGTTTACAACGGATACCGCCACAATACAAACAAATCCCGCTGGGAATGGAACCTTGCGGATTTAGTTTTGTCCGTTACTTTCTTAAACCAAATTGATTTTCCAAAAATAAAGACAGTCTCAATGCATTCAGGCGACATTTTTAACACAAACGCTGACAGTTACGGCCTGAATTATGAATATATGAGCATTTTGTATCCGCATGTAATAAATCTTGCGGCTCAGCGCGCCGAAAAATATTCAAAAATTCTCGAAAAACTGGAAAAAAATCAAACTGTCAAAAATTTACAAGAATACAAGAACGACTATTCAGAATATCTCGACAGCCTTTGCGTAAAAGATGAATACAAAGGCCAAATTGTTCAGGAAAAAAGAGAAGGAAAACTTCTGCGCATAAGAGAATTTCCGCTTTATCCGGGATTTGTCCTTTGCACGCAAAAAAAATCCGGCGAAGTTGACCAATACGTAATTCTTGAACTCAAAAATTTTGAAAAAAAGGCAATGTACTCTCTTAAAAAAGACAAAACCGATTTTGAATGTGATGTAAATTTCTATATCACGGCAAAAAACGAAAGTTTTTTAAATAAATATTTCGGAATTCAAAAAATCGAAAAGAAAAAGGGCAAAATCCACATTGATAGCAAAAAAATAAGAGTCAAGGCCGGCTTAAAAACGATTTTTGAAGCGGATTGATTTTGCGGTTTTCTGATTTTGTTGACGGAAAAACAAAATTCTTTTATATTTTCCTTGTCAGATAGAAAACAAACTTTGCAAAGACGCCAGGCTTTTTGGTCCGGCGTCTTTTTTTTCTGGAGGCAAACAAATGAAACACTTTACAATTACAATTGGCCGCGAATTTGGCTGCAATGCCCGCGAAATTGGACGTCAGGTGGCGGCAGCTCTCGGTGTAAAGTTTTACGACAAGGAGCTTGTGGCTCTTGCGGCAAAAGAGGGCGGAGTAGACAAACTGACATTTTTCGCTCAAAAGGAACATCCCGGCATAACGGACAATTTTCAGACAGAGTTTGGCTATGGAGTTTCAGGAATGTTTTATTCTCCAAAAGCGGTTGAAGCGCAGGCCGGCGTGATTCGAAAAATTGCAGGCTCAGAAAACTGCGTCATGCTAGGACGCTGTTCGGACTATTTTTTGCAAAATTTAGATTCAACCTTGAGCATTTTTGTCTATGCGCCGCTTTCTTATCGCGTAACTCATATTTCTCAGGCATACGGCTTAACACAAAAACAGGCGCAAAAAATGATTGCCAAAATCGACAGAAAACGCCACAGATATTACAAATACATAACTGGCAAAAACAGGGGCGACCGCCACGGAAGAAATTTAATGATTGATGTTGAAAAATTTGGCGTGGAAGGAGCGGTAAAAATTATAACAGACGCGGCAAAACTGCTCTTTTCCGAATAAAACAACGGGCGGCCGCCGCTCCGCGTCGCCGGGCTATCCATGGTTCCGCTTCGCTCCATTGTTTTGCAGCGCGGGCAAAGCAAGAAGAAAAGCAGCCGCAAAACAACGCTTCCGCGCCATTCCTATCCCTGCCGCAATGCAAGCCGCGCAGGCAAGCGCTGTGACGAATCAAGAAAAAGTGCTTTGCCGGCAATCGTCACCGTGACTTGCCTTTTTCGTCATTCCGAACTTGATTCGGAATCTATATTGAAAATGCGGTAGTCGTCACCATGACGAAGACAGAAAAAGTGTTTGAACGACAATCGTCATCGTGACTTGCCTTTTTCGTCATTCCGAACTTGATCCGGAATCTATATTGAAAAATGCGGCAATCGTCATCGTGACGAAAACAGAAAAAGCATTTTGTCAGC
>NZ_DLLH01000016.1:37175-37479 GCF_002476655.1 Treponema sp. UBA7567 | reverse complement strand
CAATCGTCACCATGACGAAGCGAGAAAAAGTGCTTGAACGGCAATCGTCACCATGACGAAGCTCAAAAAAGTGCTTGAACGGCAATCGTCACCATGACGAAACAAGAAAAAGTGTTTTGCCGGCAATCGTCACCGTGACGAAGGCAGAAAAAGTGTTTGAACGACAATCGTCATCGTGACGAAGACAGAAAAAGTATTTTGTCAGCAATCGTCATCGTGACGAAGCAAGAAAAAGTGCTTGAACGGCAATCGTCACCGTGACGAAATCAGAAAAAGTGCTTGAACGGCAATCGTCACCGTGACG
>NZ_DLLH01000016.1:33631-37118 GCF_002476655.1 Treponema sp. UBA7567 | reverse complement strand
GGCAATCGTCACCGTGACGAAATCAGAAAAATCATTTTGCCGGCAGTCGTCACCATGACGAATCGAGAAAAAGTGCTTGAACGGCAATCGTCACTATGACGAAACAAAAAAAAGCTCCGCTTCATAACGAAACGGAGCTTTTTTTATCCGCGTTTTTGCGCGCTTAGTTGAAGTGGTATGTTACGCCGATTCCCGCGTTGATTACGTCCTTGCTCAGGACTGTCTTTGTTGAGCTTGACTTGCTTCCAAGATAGTAGTCTGTGTCAAAGTAGTTCGCGTAGAGGCACGAGAGAGACACTGTGAGCTGGTCTGTCGGGTAAATCTCAAATCCTCCGCCGACTACGATGTTGTCAAGGACAGGGTTGAACGTTGAGTTTGAAGTGTCTGTTGTTCCCTGGTTTCCGTAGCTTGCTCCGATTGAAGCTCCGACGTACTTGCAGAATCTGTAGTCAACGCCGAGCGCGATTTCCCATGAGTTGTCGTAGTCTGTCTCGCTCAAGATTGAGTCCTGATGGGCAAAGTCGTTGAAGTAGTAGTTGAAGCTTGTGCTTACATACAGGTTGTCAAGAACGTGGTAGCCTGCTCCGAGGTTCAAAACTGCCGGAAGATCGGTGCGGAAATTCTTGTCGTTCGTGATGTCGTAATACTGCGCGATGTTTCCTTTTACGTTGTCAACATTGTACTCAATGCGGCTCAAAGTCTGGTACTGGAGCGAAAGGTCGAGCTTTGGAACAACCGGCGGCTTTGCGTGGATTCCGAAAACCATGCTCTGGCCGTAGCCTGCAGCGTCGTATGAAATCTTGTTGCTGCCGTTTATTGTCTTGAAATTTGGATCGTTGCATTTAAGAGTCATGTCCTGTGTTCCGATTGTGTAGCGGTAAGCCGCAGAAAGCGAGAGCCAGTCAGTAACGAGATAAGCCGCTCCAAGCTGGATTCCGTATGTGATTGAAGTTACATCGAGAGAATGGTCTTGTGCCATTTTGATAGAAGCTGTTGCAAGTTCTCCATATTGATATGCCTTAGTTGCATATGCTGTAGCAGATGTATTGTCAGAGTTTGCTGCTGCGCCTTGCGCCATTAATTTATATTGTCCGGCTGCCTCTTTCATTTTTGCCGCGCCCTGCAAGAACATAAGCGTTGTCGCGCTTGTTCCCTCGTCGTAAGAAAGCGAGCCGCCGCCTGCGTAAACTCCGAAGTTCGAGAAGATTGCCCATCTGCCTTTCTTGTAGACCGCGTTCAAGTCAGGGTAGAGCCAGACTGTCGTGTCGTCTGTCGATTTGTAGTCTTTGATACCAAGTGAAGAATAATCGCCAGTTGCGTAATAATCATTCGTGTCGAGCTTGTTCGAGTATTCCTTGAAGACAAACTGGTTTCCGCCGCCAATCCAAAGTCCTTCCTTCAAAAAAGCAGTTCCCGCAATGTTGTAGAAGGCCGCTTCCGGACGCTCGTTCTCTGTGTTTCGGCTCGGGTTTCTTAAATAGCCTGTNNCCTGTGCTAAGGTTTGTCTTGTTCTCAACTCCGCTTGCAAAGATAAAGCTTGCAGAAATTGCTGCAAAAATTGTAGAGGCAATGAGTTTTTTCATTGTTTGTTCTCCTGTAAAACACCTTTTTGGTGAAAAAAATCTATAAGCACAAAAATGACACAATGATAAAAAATGTCATTTTGTCATATAGAACGTTAGTCTATTCTTTTTTTATTTTGATGTCTAGTGCGAAGCTATAAATTGTTGCAAAGCCAGCCGCAGAATGTGCAGATGTCGTCAGTGCGGGCGTTGCATGGAAATTTTTCACCTGATTTTTCAAGCTTTTTTGCGTGTTTTAAAAGTCCGTCGCAAAAACAGGCTTGAACCATCTTGTTTTCTTTTGCGTTTTCCATGATTTTTTCAAAGCTGTCGGTGATTTTTCCTATAAAAAGCGCGCTGTTTTCGTTCGCAAAGCCGCAGCACGGAGCAATGTCGCCTGTCGGGTGGACAAAGAGAATCTGCCCCGGTCCTTCGCAAAAATCTTCATTGAACCATTTTTTGCTCTGCCAGCCGCGCTCGTCATCGCATTGGAAAGTCTGCGGAAGAATAAAAATATCCGCCGCAAAATCTTCGGAAAGCGCGTTCAGCTCGGCTTCAAGTTTTTCTGAATTTTCTTCATCTAAAAGCGGATCCGCCACCGCCTGGATTGTCAAATTTTCTTCCCCGAAAATCTCGTTCACAGTTTTGCAGAATGTTCTGATTCTTTCGTAATTCTGCGCGTGGAAATTGTCGTAGCTTACGCCGATTTTACCATCGTAGCCTGCATTGCAGATTTTTTGCAAGGTTTCGCGCAGGTCGCTTTCGGTTTTCCACCAGTCGCCGTTTGTCATAATCTGGTCGAACATAAAGTCGTTTTTTCGCGCGAATTTTATTGTTTCGGTCATAAAATCAAGAGCAAGAAAAGGCTCGCCGCCAGAAAATCCGATTTTGTCGATTTGTGATTCGGAATTGTTTTTGCAGGAAAGAATCAACTTTTTTGCGTCCCCGGTGTTTAGCTTTGTCGGAAGCCGGTTTACAAAACAGTGCGCGCAGCGGAGATTGCACAAAGTTGTGCAGGCGAAAATTATTTCTGTAGGATTGAAGCCTTTTGGACTGGAGTTTTTTTTCATAATAGAAAATTATATCATAAGAAGAAAAAGTTTTTTGTTTTTAGGATTGAGAAAATTTCGATTTCTGCAAATTTTTTTTGTGAGATAAGGAATTGTTTTGCGGGGCGTTACGGGCGCGGCTCAGGCATAGCTTTCGCCGAGACTCGCCTAGAAACTCACCTCGTGAGTTTCTTCGTCTGCGACGAACGGCTCCCTACGTAGAAAGGGTAGGGCGCAACGAAGTGCGGCCGTAGGGGAAGACTTTCCCCTTTTTGTCTAAAAAAATTAAATTATTGAATTTTCAGCCTGAAATTATTATATTTAAAGCGGTATTTCTGTTTATAAAGGAGAAATAAGATGATTAAGACAGTAAAAGACGTTGACTTGAAAGGCAAACGCATTATCATGCGCGTTGATTTTAACGTTCCTATGAAAGACGGTGTTGTTCAGGACGACACACGCATTATGGCGGCTCTTCCTACAATTAAATATATTCTTGAGCAGAATCCGCGCTCGCTTGTTCTGATGAGCCATCTCGGAGACCCGAACAAAGATGTGAAAAAAGCAAAAGAGAAGGCTGAAAAAGCCGGAAAAACTTGGACAGAAGCAGATTCTGAAAAATTCATCAACGGAAAAAACAGAATGAAGCCTGTTGTTGAATATTTTGCTTCAAAGCTCGGAAAACCTGTAACTTTCTTGCCGGACGCTCTTGGACAGAAAGCTGCAATCGACGCTCTTCCTGAAGGCGCAGTTGCAATGCTCGAAAATGTCCGCTTCCATAAAGAAGAAACTTCAAAAGACGCTTCTGAACGTGAGACAATGGCGAAAGAACTCGCTACTTACGGAGATATTTTTGTAAACGACGCTTTCGGAACT